>NZ_MWJN01000130.1:0-23610 GCF_002027145.1 Microbispora sp. GKU 823
CGCCGCGAGGACCGCCAGCCCGCCGAGTTCGTCGGCGTGGACCACCCGCGGCCCCGGATCCTGCGGAGTACCCTCGGCGGCCAGCCGCAGCGCCGTCCGGGCGAGCACCCACGAGCGCGGCAGGTCGAGCACGTCCACCGCCGGCCCCACTCCCGCCCGGACCCCCTCGGGAACGGGCTTGCGGGCGGGCGCGACATGGGCCACGCCGCCCTCCAGCGCGACCGCCCGTACGGCGACGCCGCCGGGCAGGCCCAGCTCGCGGGCGGCGAGCGATCGCGCGGCGGGGGGAGCGCCGGCGTCCAGCAGCACCTCGACCAGGGCGGGATCGTCCTCGCTACGGCGGGCCGGGGCGCGGCCCCGGGTCCGGTCGAGCACACCCCGCGCCGCCGCCGCGGCCCGCTCCAGCACCATCGCCCCGACCGGTCCCGGCGGTGGCGGGCGCTCCAGCCACAGCGTGGCCGCCCCGCCGGGCACGGCCATGCGGGGCCAGGCCGGATCCGGCGGCGGACCGGCGTCCGCGCGGCCGCCGTCGGGGAGCACGCGCACGTGGACGCCGCGCTCGGAGTCGGTCAGGCAGGCCGGGCAGCCCGCCAGGACGGCGGCGCCGCGGACGATCGCCTCCAGCCCCGCCCGCGTCTCCACCAGGCGGTCGAAGTAGGCGATGACCTGTAGCGCCGCACCGGCGTCCGGGTCGAGCGCCGACAGCCGTCCGACGAGGTCCCTCATCCCGTACCCCGGCCGGTCAGCCGCCGAGGACGCGGCGCAGCCAGCGCAGGCGGGCGGCGCGGGCATCCTGCGAGACGGCCGCCTGCGGGGCCATGAGATCGAAGCCGTGGAACCCGCCCGGCCACACGTGCAGCTCGGCGCTGCCCCCCGCCCTCCAGATGGCGCCGGCGTACGCCACGTCCTCGTCGCGGAAGGTCTCGGCCGAGCCGACGTCGATGAAGGCGGGCGGCAGCCCGGACAGGTCGGTGGCGCGCGCCGGGGCCGCGTAGGGGGAGACGTCCGGACCGCCGCGGGCGTCGCCGAGCAGGGCCGTCCACCCGGTCTCGTTCGCGGTGCGGTCCCAGACGCCGAGCCCGGCCATCTGGTGGGACGACGGGGTGTCGTTGCGGTCGTCGAGCATGGGGCAAATGAGCATCTGCCCGGCCAGGGCGGGACCGCCGCGGTCGCGGGCCATGAGCGCCAGTGCCGCGGCCAGCCCGCCGCCCGCGCTCGCTCCGGCGACGATGATCCGCTCCGGGTCGATGCCCAGCTCGTCGGCGTGGGCGGCGGTCCACACCAGGCCCGCGTAGCAGTCCTCGACGGGAGCGGGGTGCGGGTGCTCGGGCGCCAGACGGTACTCCACCGACACGACGACGAGCTGAAGCTCCTGCGCCCAGTCGAGCACGCCCTCGATGCCCACGCGGTTGTCGCCCGTGATCATCCCGCCGCCGTGGGTGTGGTAGACGGCGGCGAGCGGGGCGACGGCGCCCACCGGGCGGCAGATCAGCAGGGAGACATCGGGCGCGCCGTCCGGTCCCGGCACCGCCCGCTCCTCCACCTGGAAGGCGCCGCCGCGGCTGAGCGCCTCGTCGGGCACGCTGGGTACGTTCGTCATCCCGGCACGCAGGAGCGGGATCATGTCCGGGGTCAGCGACGACGGCAGGGTCTCGCCCAGTACGGCGAGGGCGGCGGCCAGCTCGGGATCGAAGGGCGGCGGGGTGGCGGCCGTGGGGAGAGTGCTGCTCAATGGGGCTCCCGTATCGTGGAGGTTTCCTGCGACCAACTGGTCCGTGCTCACCATCGTGAGAAACGCGGCGGCGACGATCCAGCACCACCCGGCGGACACTACCCGCCACATGGCGGGTGCCGCGAAACGCCTGAGCGGCGCGAACGCGGTTTTAGATCCGCGTTACGCGCTCGCGGCTATGGTGACGCCCGACGACGTCTCGGGGAGCGGTCTCGGGAGTGCCCATGTCACAGCGGAAGGTGAAGCGCATGCGCGCCGCCATGCGGCGCGAGGAAGCCAGGCGGCGCGAGGAGCGCAGGCGGTTGGCGCGCAGGATCACGTACGCCACCGTCGCCGTCGTGGCGGTGGTGGCCGTCGCGACCGGAGTGCTGGTCTTCATCACCACCGGAGCGCCGGACACGGCGACGACCGTCGCGAACGCCACGCCGCATCCGTCCTCCTCCGCCACGGGAGCGGCAACAGGAGCGGCCACGGGGCCGGCGAGGAACTCGGCCACGCCGTCGGCGTCCATGCCGTCGGAGTCGTCCGTGTCGCCGTCCGCCGGGACGTCACCCAAGGCGGCGGCGTCCAGCGGATGACGCGGCCCGGACGGCCGGGCCCGGCGCGGTGACCGAGCGCCCAGGCGGTGGTGCACCGCGCCGGTCTTCTCCTGTCCGTGCGCGGACGGACGACCGGCCTACCCGACGACGCCGGAGACGCTGGGCGGCCAGATGCCGACGTTCAGGAGCCGGTGCGCGTAGAAGTAGGCCACGAGCTGACTGCGGTTGCTGGCAGGCGAACTGGACGAGCAACTTGCTGATCCGCCCCGCACAGGCACTTGCCCTCGACCGGCACGGTGTGGGACTCCACTTCGGGCCGGGACCACTCGCCGCCGGCGCCTGCGTGCGCCAGCACGCCGGGCAGCGCGGCGGGGAGCTTGTCCTTGAGCGAGATGAGCAGGTCGACTTCCTCGCGGGTCAAGGTGGCGAACGCCTCCTCGACCTCGGCGGCCAGCGGGCTGTTCAGGATGCCGGCTTCACGCAGAGCTTCCCCCGGATCGAAGGCCATGCCTTCACCTCTCTGTCTGACGGGAATGCGGTGCATGTCGAGTATGTGCTGGTAGGAAGTGGGTGAGACAACCCCACGAACGTGGGCTAGCCGCGATCGGCGGTGCGGTCGTCAGACCGCGGGGACGCCGTCCCCGAGCACCCGCGCCAGCAGGGCGTCCGGCTCCTCGGCGCGGTCGCCGCGCCAGGCCACGTGCTGGTCGGGCCGCACCAGCACCAGGGCGGCGCCGCACCGCTCTGCGAGCCCCGGCAGCGCGGCCAGGTCGAGCACCTTCAGCGGCGCCGAGCGCCGGGCGGCGGCGTCCGCCAGCGGGCGGGTGTCCGCGCCCGCGGTCAGGCGCAGCAGGGTGAATCCGTCGCCGAGCGCGTCGTAGAGCGAACGGCCGTCCGGCAGCCAGGTGTGCGGCAGCCGGGCGCCGGGATGCGCCGACGGAGTGTAGGCCGCCAGCCCCGGCGCGGGCACCGGCCGGCCGTCCGGGACCACGACGGGGGAGTCGGGGTAGTCGTATCCCAGCACCAGCCCGAGGCTGTGGAACTCGGTGTCCTTGACGACCAGGCGGCGGGCGAGTTCGTCGCGCAGCGGCCTGCGCGCGACCGGGTCGTGCAGGTCGCCGGCGGCGAACGACGGCGCGAGGAACGCCTCCTGCGCACCGGCGGCCGCGATCGTCCGCTCGGCCACCGGGCGGCGTTCCGGCTCGTAGCTGCCGAGCAGCGACTCCGGCGCCCATCCGCCGAGTACGGCGGCGAGCTTCCAACCGATGTTCACCGCGTCCCCGACGCAGGTGTTGAAGCCGTGCCCGCCCCACGGCGGGTTGAGGTGGGCGGCGTCGCCGACCAGGAAGACCCGCCGCCCGCGATAGCGGTCGGCCAGCAGCATGCGCGCCGACCAGGGGTCGGTCGCCAGCACCTCGACGTCGATGTCGGCGCCCGCGAGGGCCCGCACCAGCCGGGCCGGGTCGGCCGGCTCGGCGGCGGGGTCCACGCCCTGGATGATCGCCCACCAGGTGTCGTCGAGGTCGAGGCGGCCCATGAGCCCGCCGCGCTCGGCGCCGATCACCCAGTAGTGCACGCCGACCGCGCACAACGGCCGCTCCCGCAGCGCCCGGCTGCGGAAGGTGACGCTCAGGTTGGGCAGCGCGCCGGAGGACCCCTCGTACCTCGCCCCGATCGCGGCGCGGCTGACACCGCCGCCGCCGTCGCAGCCGAGCAGGTAGCCGGCGGTGACGTGCCGGGTCTCCCCGTCCGGGCCCTCGATCACGGCCCGGACCTCGTCGTCGCCGTCGGCGATCTCGGTGACCCGCCATCCGGTGAGCAGCCGTACGGCGGGCAGTTCGGCGGCGGCCTCGCGCAGCACCCGCTCGACCAGCGGCTGAGGCGCCTGCTGCCCGGCCTCGGCGTACTCCTCGCGGCGGGACGTCGTCAGGCCGAACGCCTCACGGAAGCGGGTGATCTCGTGCCCGAACAGCCCGGTGCAGAAGACGACGTCCTGCGCGTGCGCGACCGGCAGCGGGCAGGCGGCGCGCAGCCGGTCGGCCAGGCCCCAGCGGCGCAGGTGCTCCATCGTGCGGACGCTGGTGGTCTTCGCGCGCGGGCGCAGCGAGTCCAGCGTGGTCCGGGGCTCCACGACGAGCACCTCGACGCCGCGCCGCCCGAGTTCGACGGCGGCGGCCAGGCCGCTCGGCCCGCCGCCCGCGATGAGGACGGGAACGTTCACGGCCGACGCCCGGGGCCGACGATGGGCGTGCGCAGGAAGTCGCCGAGCGGGTTGTCGGTGGGCCGGGTAGCCGGAGGGGACGACTCGTCGGTCATGCGGATCTCCTGTCGTCGGGAAGGAGGGTGGCGCTCCGGATCGCTCAGGCGTGGAGCCGGTCACGGAGGAACGCGATCGTGCGGTCGAGCGCGTCGCGGGCCGCCTCGGGATCGCCGAGCCACATGTGGTCCGCGCCGTCGTAGAGGTGCAGGTCCACCTCGGCGCCGGCGCCGCGCAACTCCTCGCTCAGCCGCTCGCTCTGCGCGCACGCGATCAACCGGTCGGCCCGGCCGTGCAGGAGCAGGAACGGCGGCGCGCCGGGGGAGACGTGGGTGACCGGGCTCGCCTGGGCCGCCGCGTCGGGAACGGACGGCACGGGAGCCCCGAGCAGCAGGGCCTCACGCGACGCGGGGTCCGCCGGGTCGGCGCCGATGCCGGCCGCGACCGTACGCAGGTCGCTCGGCGCGTACCACGCGGCGACGGCGGCCACCGCGCTGGACGGCCCCGTCACCCCCGACGCCGCCCTCCAGCGCGGGGTCGCCGGAGGTGAGGCCGAGCAGCGCGGCCAGGTGGCCGCCCGCCGACTCGCCCCAGGCCGCGATCCGATCCGGGTCGATCCCCAGATCACCGCCGCGGGCGCGCAGCCAGCGCACCGCGGCCTTCACGTCGTGCACCTGCGCGGGCCACACGGCCTCGCCCGAGAGCCGGTAGTCGGCGCTGGCCACCGCGATGCCCGCCCGCGCGACCAGCTCGAACGGCGTGGGCTCGGCGCCCTCGAAGGCCGGGCCCATCGAGCGGCGGCCCCCCGCCCGCCAACCGCCCCCGTGCAGGAAGACGACACAGGGAACGGGTCCCTCGGTCTCCGGCGGCAGCACCAGGTCCAGTTCGAGCGGCCGCACCCCGGGAATCGCGGCGTACGGCACGCCCGGCAGGACCCGCGTGCCGTACGCGCCCGCGCGGGCGGGCGGCAGCGGCGCCTCGTGGGCGGGCGGGGGGAGCCGCACGGTCACTCCCCGGCCTCCGGCCAGGCGAGGTCGGGCAGGAAGTCCATGTTGTGCGCCCGCGCCGCCGCCTGCATGCGCGGGAAATCGGGCACGAACGGCGGCTGGTCCGCCGTGGGATGGTCGGTGGGCGTGCCCATCTGCTGGAAGAACCGTTCGAAGCCGCCGGTCGCCACGCCGAGCACGCGGGCCTGCTCCTCGACCTGGTAGGCGTGCGCCAGCCCGGCCGGGACGAAGCCGAAGTCGCCGGGGGTCAGCAGCCGCGACGTCTGCGTCCCGTCGCGGTCCCGGACGTGGACGCGCACCTTGCCCTCCACGACGTAGAAGGTCTCGTGGGTGTCGTGGTGGGTGTGCGCCGGGATGAGCCGGCCCTTCGGCGCGTCCATCGTGAAGATCCCGAACTGGCCCGCGCTCTCGTCGCCGCTGAGCAGCACGGTGAACAGGTCGGTGAACAGCATCGCGCGCTCGCCCTCGCCGCGTCTGAGGAAGTACGCCTCGGGGGCGCCCGGCAGGATTCCCTTCCACTGCGGGCCGCTCTCGGGGTCGGCCAGATATTCGAAGCTCATCGCGTCTCCAACTCGGCGTGGGCGGACTGGCCGATGATGCGCCACCCCGGCCGCCGGTCGCCAGACGCCTGCCATTGAGCGGCAGGCCTTCTCCCCACGCCGTACCACCCGTCTGCCCTCAGCAGACATATCGACAGGTCGCGGGGGTGCGGCGGATACAACTGCGCCATGAGTGTTTCACCGAGCACGAGTTACCGAGATCGGCTGAACGAGAAGCTGTTCCAGCAACGGACCCTGCTGTTGACCGGAGAGGTCGACGACGAGATGGCCGAGCGGGTGTGCGCCGAGATGGTGTTGCTGGCCTCGGCGGATCCCGAACGCGACATCATCCTGTACATCAATTCGCCCGGAGGGTCGGTGCTGGCCGGGTTGGCGATCTACGACACGATGAAGCTGGTGCCGAACGACGTGGTCACCGTCGCGCTGGGGATGGCGGCGAGCATGGGTCAGGTGCTGCTGGCGTCCGGCACCCACGGCAAGCGGATCAGCCTCGCGCACAGCCGGATCATGATGCACCAGCCGTCGGCCGGCATCGGCGGCACGGCGATCGACATCTCGATCCAGGCCGAGAACCTCAAGTACATGAAACGGCAGTCCGAGGAGATCCTCGCCGCGGAGACGGGACGCACGATCGAGGAGATCGCCGCCGACAGCGACCGGGACCGCTGGTTCACCCCGGAGCAGGCACGCGACTACGGGATGATCGACGAGATCGTCGGCTCCTTCCACAGCCTCGCGCCGTACGCCGTTCCCAACCGGATGGGGTTTTCGTCATGAGCCAGTACACGATCCCGTACGTGGTCGAGAAGACGCCGGTGGGGGAGCGGTCGTTCGACATCTTCAGCCGGCTGCTCAACGAGCGCATCATCTTCCTCGGCACCGAGATCGACGACGGCGTCGCCAACGTCGTGATGGCACAGTTGCTGCACCTGGAGGCGGAGAGCCCGGACCAGGAGATCAGCCTGTACATCAACTCCCCGGGCGGCTCGTCGACCGCGATGCTCGCGATCTACGACACCATGCAGTTCATCCGCGCGAAGGTCGCGACGTACTGCATGGGCCAGGCGGCCTCCGCCGCCGCGGTGCTGTTCGCCGCGGGCGCCCCCGGACGGAGGTTCATGCTCGGCCACTCCCGCGTGCTGCTGCACCAGCCGTCCACGCAGGGGCAGGGCACCATCTCCGACCTGACGCTGCAGGCGGCCGAGGTGATGCGCGTGCGCGCGCAGACCGAGGAGATCCTCAGCCTCCACACCGGGGTGGACGTCGCCCGGCTGCGCGAGGACACCGACAGGGACCGCGTCTTCACCGCCCGCGAGGCCGTCGAGTACGGCCTGGCCGACGAGCTGATCATCACCCGCGAGCCGTCGTAGCGCTCACGCCGCCAGCAGCTCCACTCGTGGCGTACCGGCGGGCCTGTGCGTCGCGATCCGGCGCGACGCCGTGATCCGCCGGACGGCACGGGTGAGCAGGTGCTCGATCGGCAATCCGAGCGCGTCGCACACCGAATGCAGCATCTCCGACGACGGCTCCTTGCGGCCGCGCTCGACCTCCGACAGATACTGCTTCGACATGCCGACCGCGCGCGCCACGTCGTCGAGCGTGCGGTCCTGGTCCAGCCGTTCGTCGCGGAGGATCTCCCCGTACACCGCGCGCAGCAACGGGTCCGGGCCGTCGGGGATCGCCGGGTCGCGCTCCTTGCCGGCCCGGCGCGTCCGGATGTCGACGACCACTGATCGGCCCGAGACTCCCATGCCTGGCAGTCTGGCACGTCCGGATCTACGGCGGACCGTCTGTTCGCGGAGAGGTGAGCGCCGAGCCCCCGGCGATGACCGCGAAAGGACGTCACCGGGGGCGGCGGAAACCGGATCAGTTGATCGTGACGATCGTCCCCCCGCCGTTGGGGTATTCGACGTAGCCGGTGTTCGTGCGCTGCGCCGCCCCCGTCCAGGACGCGGTCAGCGGGAACGGCGTGCCGACGGTCACCTTGGGCTTGGCCGGCGTGACGGTGAGCGCGCCGCGCGCGTCGTTCCCGGTCACGACGTTGATCTGGGTGGTGAACGCCGTGGACGTGGTCCCGGGCAGGTCTCCGAGGCTGAGCACGACCAGAGTGTGCCTGCCGGGCCGCGGGTTGCTCAGCACCCCGCGGTTGTCGCCGTCCAGGCCGAACACCCACGACTCGAACTCGCGCGTGCCGTTGCCGTCGTAGAAGAGCATCCCGCCCACCTGGGCCTCGGGGTCGATTCCGGTGATCTTGAAGGCGGCGGCCTTAGCGTCCTCGGGGATCGTGACCGGGACCTCGCGGCCCCACGCCTCGGTGTCGCTGACGCTGCCCGGCGCCTCGTCCGCCGACACCGGACCGTACGGGGTGATCGTGAACTTCCTCAGCCCCGGGGTCACCTCGAAGGTCACCGAGCCGTCGGCGCCGGTTCCCTTCACCTCGGCGGGCGCCCTGGCGCTCAGCGGGGTGGCCACGATCGCACTGCGCACGCTCGTGCCGGCCCCGGTCCAGGTGAGCGTGCCGGTGGCGGTAGCCGGGGTGGTCTCAGGAAGCATCTCCATGGTGACGGTGAAGTTCTTGGTCTCGCCCGCCTTCTTGAAGACCAGCGTGGACGGCTTGATCTTGGTCTTGTAGCCGGGCAACCCGATGGAGGCCTTGTAGACGCCCGGCGTGACGGCGGTGACCTCGCGAGTGACCGTACGGGAGCCGAAGAGTTCGCTCACCGAGACGGTCGGATAGTTCAGGTCGGACGCGGCCAGCGGCTTCACACCGGTGCCGGTCGCGATGCCCAGGCCCTCCAGGAAGCCGAACCAGTCCTCGGCGCCGGCGTCGTAGACCAGGCCGGGGTCGAGCATGCGGGCCGGGTCGACGTGGCCGGCGCCCTGCGCGAAGACGTCCGGGGTCTTCGTGTCGTAGGCGGTCGTCATCATCGCCGACTTGATCGCCATGGGGGACAGGAGCGGGTGCCGGCCGAGGTAGAGGGTGGCCAGGCCGGCGATGTGCGGAGTGGCCATCGAGGTGCCGGAGTAGAAATCGAAGTTCTTGCCGGCGTTGCCGGGGGGCGCCACGGCGGCCAGGATCGCCGAGCCCGGCGCGGTGATGTCCGGCTTGAGCAGGTCACCCTTGGCGGACAGCGCGGGGCCGCGCGAGGAGAAGCTCGCGACCTGCGGATAGGGCACGCCGTCCGAGGAGGCCGGGAGCAGGGTGGCCGTCGCGCCCGCCGTGTCCGCGTACGCCGCGATCTTGTCCGCGTCCGGGGCGTTGACGTGCACGGTCGGCACGGCGTGCAGGTCGGCGTCGGTGTCCTGGTCGGACGGGTTGCCCAGCACCATGCCGGCGCCCCCGGCCCGCTTGACCTCGGCCGACTTGTCCACCCGGGTGGTGACGCCGCGCACGCAGTAGACGATCTTTCCTGCGGCCTTGGCCGGGTCGAGCGAGCCGGCCGCACAGACCTGCGCGTCGGAGTCGGAGGCCGTGCCGGCCTTCACCGACACGGCGGTGACCAGCGGCTTCGGGCCGAGCGGTGCGACGACCGTGGTGCTGGTGCCGCGGTAGGCGGTGCCGTCGCCGAGCCGCACCTCGCCCTGGTAGGGCGCGATGGTGCCGGCCGCGACCGTCGTCGTCCACGGCGCGGTGTTGTCCAGGGTGGAGGGATCGGGACCGGAGTTCCCGCCGGCGGTCGAGACGAAGACGCCGGCCTGGGCGGCGGCGAGGAAGGCGAGCTGGATCGGGTCGTCGACCGCGGACTCCCCCACACTGCTGCCGATCGAATAGTTGATCACATCGACGCCGTCGGCGACGGCCTGGTCGACGGCCGCGACGAGGTCGCTGGTGTAACCGCCCGTCGTCCCGCCGTCCTTGCCCTGCCAGAGCGCCTTGTAGACGGCGATGGCCGCGCCGGGCGCGACGCCGGAGATCGTGCCGAAGTCGATGCCGTTCGCGGCGGCGGGGACGTCCTTGTCGCCCGCCGCGGTGCCGGCGGTGTGCGAGCCGTGGCCCTGCGCATCGCGCGGGGAGATGTAGTCGGCGCGCTTGTCGGGCGGGTTGCCCTTCATCCACTGCTCGCCGAAGTACCGGGCGCTGATCACTTTCTGGTTGCACAGGTTCGCGGTGAACTCCTCGCCGGTCTGGCACAGCCCCGTGAACGTGGAGCCGTCGGCCTTCTTCATGACCGTGACCCCGTCCTTGAGATAGGGCCGGTACGGCGCCGCGTCCGTGGGTGGCTCCGTGCCGAGAGCAGGGCCGGCGAAGGAGTGGTTCTCCGGCCAGATGCCGGTGTCGATGACGCCGACGACGACGCCCTTGCCCGCCTTGTCCGCGCCGCCCAGCCCGGCCCACAGCCCGCGGTCGCCCGGCAGACGGAGGAAGTCGGTCGAGACGCGGTCGTCCAGGGCCTTGTGCAGGGTGTCGGGGACGACGGAGACCACGCCCTGGGTCGCGTGCAGCCGCAGCGCCTGGGCCGGGGCGAGCTCCGCGGTGAAGCTGTTGGAGGCGACGGCGTGGTGGGCCGTGGCCGTCGCGCCGACGCCGCGGGCGACCTCGTCCTGCCGCCTGGTCAGGCGCTCGCGGTAACGCCTGGCGTTGGCGCTGGTTGTGTCGACCTTCCTGCCCTTGCCGCCCTTGGTGGGCGCGATGCCTTGCACGCCGCCGTCGTAAGTGGCCAGCGGCGGCTCGGCCAGGGTGACGATGTACGGGGTGGCGGCGGTCGCGGGCGGTGCCGCGGCGGCGGCCGGCTGGGCGACGCCCGGAGCGGTGGCGGTGACCGCCAGCGCGGCGGCCAGCGTCAGTGCGCGGTGAACGCGGGTGTTGCGGGACATTGCTCCTCAAGGGGGATGAGCCTGTGTCGCCGTCCGGGGACGATCACCGGAGGGCCGCAACGGAGTCAAACGCCTTGTGGAGATCTCTGTCGAGATATAGTGCTGACATTTTCGGCCACATGACCAAAAGCGACATTTCGGCAGGTGCTCGGTGGGGGATCGGTCCGTGCTCGGCGCGGTGGGCGTCACGGACTTCGACGAGCGGCTGTACCGGCTCGTGCTGCGCCGGCCCGGCGGGCGGACGGCGGACCTGGCGGCCGAGCTGGGCGTCGGTCCGGCCAGGGTTCGTCCCGGGCTGGCCCGTCTGGCCGACGCCGGGTTGCTGCGCCGTGCCGGCCCCGGCCGGTACGAGGCGGTGCCCCCGGAGGCGGCGATCGAGTGGCTGGTGGACCGGCGGCGCCTGGAGACCGAGGCGCGGCTGGCCGCGGTCAGAACCGTCGTCTCGGACTTCGCGCAGCTCTACCACTCCGGCAGGCTCGGGGCCGCCCGGGCGGGGGTCGTGGAGGTCCTGGCCGGAGAAGAGGCCGTCAAGCGGGTCATGAGCGAGCTGCAGCGGACGGTCGGCGTGGAACTGCTCGGCTTCGACCGGCCTCCGTACGTGGGCCGGCCCGACGACTCGGCGGACACCAACGAGTCGGAGCTGGCGGGCACCCGGCAGCTCCTGGCGCGCGGGGTGGACATCCGGGTGGTCTACTGCCCCGAATCCCTCGACCGCCCCGGCCGCCTGGAGACCCTGATACGGCTGGCGGAAGAGGGGGAGCGGTCCCGGTTCGTCGCGCACCTGCCGTTCAAACTGCGCATCGCCGACCGCAAGATCGGCCTGTTCCCGCTGGTGGACGGGGTCTACGACAACATCGCCCTGCTGCACCCCTCGCGTCTCCTCGACGCGCTCGTGGAGCTGTTCGACGTCTACTGGGAGCGCGGGCGGCCGCTGGCGGGGCTTCCGCACGTGGCGGAGGAACGGCCGGCCGAGGAGGACCTGCTCGTGCTGCGGCTGCTGAACGCCGGGCTCAAGGACGAGGCCATCGGCCGGCACCTGGGCGTGAGCGCCAGGACGGCCACCCGCAAGATCGCCGCCGTCCTGGAGCGGCTCGGCGTGACGACCCGTTTCCAGGCCGGCGCGGAGGCCGCCGCCCGCGGCTGGCTCTGATCCGCCGCCCGGGCGAGCGAAGCCGTCAGTGGGCGCCGAGCCCGCGGGAGATCGAACGCGCCGCGGTCCGCACGGCAGGCCCGAGCAGCCGTGGTTCGGCGTGTTCCTCCGGCACGACCACGGACAACGCGGCCGCGATCCGGCCCCCGGCGGCGAAGACGGGCGCCGCCACCGTGACCAGCGGCTCGGGAGCGCGGCGGCGGACCGTGGCCAGTCCCTCCCGCCGCACCTCGGCCAGCGTCCGCCGCAACTCGGCGGGGGAGACGGTGGTCCGCTCCGGCTCGTGCACGAGCGGCCGGGCGAGGATCTCCTCCTGGAAGCCGGGTTCGGCGAAGGCCAGCAGCACGAGGCCCACGCCCGTGGAGTGCAGGGGGACCCGGCCGCCGACACGGTAGAGCACCGGCATCGCCTGGTGCGCGGAGAGCCTTTCGACCAGCACCGCCTCGTCGCCCTCGCGTACGGCGAGCAGCACGTGCTGGCGGGTGACCTCGGCGAGATCGCCCATGTAGGGCATTGCAACCTGCCGCAGCCCCTGGCCGCGAGGCGCGAGCGAGGCGACCTCCCACAGGCGCAGCCCGATCGAGAAGCGGCCGTCGTCTCCCCGTTCGAGCGCGCCCCACGCCATCAGCCGCTGGGCCAGGCGCAGCGCCGAGCTCACCGGAATCCCGCTGCGCCTGCTCAGCTCGGCGAGCGTCAGGTAGCGGTGCCGGGTGTCGAAGGCGGCCAGGAGCGACAGCGCCCGATCGACCACCGGATCGCCGTGCGGCGGCCGGCTGCCTCTGACCCGGTGCGCCGGTGCCCCCGGACCGCTCATGGGTGAGCGTGCTCTCTCGTCGAACCCATCGGAGTCTCCGCGCTCGTCTGGCCTGCTGGCACTGTACCCCGGCGTCAGGAGGTGAGCCGATGACCGCCCAGCGAGATCTGCGACTCGGGCATGGGAGCGAAGAAGTCGAAGTTGGGCGGCGGGCCGACCCTCCGCTCCAGCGTCTTCACCACGTGCCTGACATCGTCGTTCGGACCGGCGAGGTAGAAGGGCTTGCCGTCCTTGCCGAAGGTGATGGCCGGCTTCTCCTCCCACGTGCCGAGGTGTCCGGCCGCTCCGGCGAAGTCCGCCGCCGGCTCGAAGCCGAGATCACGCGCGTAGTCGACCGCGCCGAAGACGAGGTGCCGGACCAGGTCGAGCGGCGCCTCCCGCCAGCCGTGCGGGTAGATCCTGAAGTACCTGGGGAGGAAGCGGTGCAGCTCCACCTCGCTCATCACGTCGGGGCCGAGGGCGTGCTTCACGCCGAGGCAGTAGACGTCGACGAGGTAGGCGCAGACCGACAGCTTGTCCCAGCCGTGCTTGCGCGCCACCACCACGCTCACCGTGCCCGCGGTCTCCTGCTCGCCGGGGACGTCGTCCGCCCAGCCGGCCGTGTCCGGGACGTCCAGTCCCTCGCTCCAGCCGGCGTTGACCCAGCACCCCGCGAGCTCGGCCTCCGGGGCCTCCGTGCTGCTCGCCTGCTCGGCCACCGCCCGGACGTACGGCGCGACCGCCGCCGGTGACATGCCGAGAGCGCGGGCGATCTGCTTGGGGGAGTTGCCCTGTCCGCGGAGCTCGCGGACCTTCTCCAAGATCGAGCTGTCCATAGAGCCCGAAGCCTATCGGCTATCCCTGCCGAGCCGGGGTGCGGAAGACCTGACGGTTGTGCCATTCGATATGGCTCACGTCAACGGGGTCGAGACCGGTCTGGGGATCGCGTACGGGCTTTCCCGCCAGGGCGAGGACCATCCGCTCGGCCGCCGGGCTCCGGCCGACGAACTTCCGGGAGACGGCGATCGTCCGGTCGGGGGTCAGCCCGAGGACGCCCTTGTCGAACAGCTTGTGATGGATGGCGCACAGGCACAGCCCGTTGGCGACGTCGTCCGGTCCCTCGAAGGCCCACCAGCGGACGTGCGCGGCGTCCAGACCGACCGCGACGCCGTCCAGCCACCCGTCGTACGCGCAGAAGGCACAGCAGTACTCGTACGCCACGAGCACGTTCTGCCGGAAGGCCGGGTCCCGGCGGGCCGCGGACGGCACGACCTGCTCGGCGGGAGTGACCTGGTCGTTCAGCTCGAGACCGACGAAGCGGCAGATGTCGGGATGCAGGGACGGCTCGAAGTTGGCGTCCAGAAGATGCCGCGCGAGCCGTACGACCAGGTGGGAGTCGTCGGTCAGGGCGCGCAGGAGATCGGGGTGGAGCCGGCCGGTGGCCTGGGCCGCGCGCAGGCGTCCGAGCTCCGAGCCGGGACTGCCCGGCCCGTGCACTGTGTCGACGAGCCAGAGGCCGTCGCCGGTGAGGTGGTGGAAGGGATAGCCGGGGCTGGTTTCGCGCGGCGGGCCGAACTCCCTGAGCAGGGCCT
The DNA here is from genome assembly GCF_002027145.1 of Microbispora sp. GKU 823. NCBI lineage: Bacteria > Bacillati > Actinomycetota > Actinomycetes > Streptosporangiales > Streptosporangiaceae > Microbispora > Microbispora sp. GKU 823. The sequence goes on from NZ_MWJN01000130.1 coordinate 14,446, forward strand.
TGAGATCCGCTTCGGCGGAGCTGAACGGTATCGGCCGGCCGCCCTCACGCTGGAAGCGGCCGAGGGCGTAGAGCAGCAGGAGCGGCTTGTGCGGCGCCCGTTCGCCCTGCCGCGTCCAGCGGCGGATCTCCGCGACGCGCTCGACCCAGTCCATGACCGACACCATACGGTGATCTCCACGTTGATGGACGGCGGGGCAGCGGGCATTGGAGGAAGATGGACGAGCGGCGGTTGGTGCGGGTCTCGAAGTACCTGGCCAAGCATCTGCGGCACCAGCCCGAGCGCATCGGTATCGAACTCGACGCGCACGGCTGGGTGGACATCGACGCGCTGCTGACGGCGGCGGCCTCGCACGGGTTCCCGATCTCGCGCGCCGAACTGGAGCAGGTGGTCGCCGGCAACGACAAGCGGCGATACGTGATCGAGGGCGATCGGATCCGGGCCAGCCAGGGGCACTCGGTGCCCGTCGACCTCGACCTGCCGGTGGTCGAACCGCCCCCGATCCTCTACCACGGCACGGTCGCCAGGAACGTGGAGGCGATCCGCGCGGAGGGGCTGCGGCCGATGGCACGCCATCACGTCCACCTGTCGCCGGACCGGGAGACCGCCACCCGGGTCGGCGCGCGCAGAGGGAAACCGGTCGTGCTCGTGGTGGACGCGGGCGCCATGCACGCGGCCGGGCATCACTTCCGGGTGAGCGCCAACGGCGTCTGGCTGGTGGACCACGTACCGCCCGGCTTCATACGCTGGTGAGGGTCGCCATTGGCGACTCATCGGCATGTGCCTCCTATTTCAGTGGCGGTCCCCGCATATCCGCCCTATATCGTTCCTGCGTGGAAGATCTCATCATCGCCCGGCGTCTGCGTGTCCCCGTCGACGACGCGGGGGACGACACGCCCGGTTGGGGTGGGGTGGCCGCCCGGCAGCTCGACGCGGCGCTGCTCAGCGTCGGCTTCACGTGCTCGCCGGCGCTGCTCGACCGCCTGGCCCGGCTGCCCGGTGAGCGGGTGATCGACCTCGGTGTGCGCGTCCTGGGCGCGGTCCGCCGCCTCGTCGGCGACCACGTCGAACACAACGCCTACTTCATCGACTTCCCGAAGAACGTCCCGGACACCCTGGAGTTCTGGGCAGGCCTGTTGCGCGAGGCCATGCTCGATTCGGTCGCCGCCGCCCGGCTCCAGCCGGGCATCCTCAACCTGCTGGACCTGCCGCGCTACGGCGGCTACCAGCACACCTACGCCGACCTGCTGGCCGCGCACGCCGAGCTGGTCCCCCTGGCCCGCGACCGGGTGACCGTGCTGGAGCTGGGCGGAAGCCTGCGGGACGAAGCGCGAGAGTTCTACCTCTCGCTGGCCGGCTCCGAGGTCCCGCTCGCCGCCGAGGACCTGGCCGCTCTGCGCGCGCTGGCCGCCTTCTGCGCCGACGACCAGCCCGAGCACGTCCCGGTGCGCGAGAACCGGGCCGTCATCAACGAAGTACGGCTGGCCGCCGGGCAGCCGCTGCTCGTCGACACCGTGACAGACGTGCTCCGGCTGGCCGCGCTCTGCTCCGACGGCGACGTCACCCTGGCCACCCCCACGCGCCTGCGCTCCTTCCGCCGCGCCGAGCGCCGCATCCTGCTGGCCGCTCTGGACACCGTCCCGGCCGCCAAGCACGGGGACGTGCTATGCCACCGGGAGCAGTGGAAGCGGCTCGGTGAGCGGCTGCACCCCCACGAGTACCCGCAGTTCCCCGGGGCGGCCCAGGTCTTCGACGTGGCCAGAGGCGTGCGCAAGGCGATGAGCTTCGGCGGCCGCGTCGAGGCCGCGCTGGCCGGTGGCCGTACCGAAGAGGCCGTCTCGTTGCTGGAGCACACGCCCGGCGCGCTGCTGCGCCGACTCGACCACCTGCTGCGCGCGGGTGGCGGCTCCGCCGTGCTGGAGGCGGCGGAGAGGTCCGTCACCCGCGCCTCCGGTCGCGTGCTGCTCTCCCTGCGGGAGCACCTGCAGAACCGGCTCGCCCCGGTGAACCGGGTCTTCACCAACAGGTACGGCAGAGCGTGGGCGACACCCGACACCCGCGCCCCGCTCGACGAGGAGGCCCTCAACCGGACGCTCGCCATCCTGGACGAGGAGATCGGCCGGCGCCTGCCCGACCTCGGCGAGGTGATCGCCGACCCCGACGTACTCGACGTGGCTCTGCCCCTGTCGGGCAAGGCGGTCGCGCCCGGGCTCGGGATGCTGCCCCGCGGCTCGCTGTCGCCCGTGGACGGTGAGCTGCTCCGATTCTTCGTGCACTGGCGACAGCGCGAGCGGCGCACCGACTACGACCTGTCCGCGCTCATGCTCGACTCCACCTATGACAACCCGACCCACATCTCGTGGACGTCCTACACCAACGACTTCGCGACCTACTCGGGCGATCTCACCGAGGCCCCCGACGGCGCCTCGGAGTTCATCGACGTGCGTCTGCCCCTCGCCACCAAGCCGATCGTCATCCCTCAGGTCAACATCTATGCCGGGGAGCGGTTCGACGAGGCGGCCGAGGCGTTCTTCGGCTACATGACCAGGGACGCCGCCCAGGAGGGCAGGCCGTTCGAACCACGCACCGTGCGGATGAAGTCCGACCTGCGTGGATCCGGCCGCATCGCGCTCCCGCTCGTCTTCCTGCGCGGGGACGACGATGCCTGGCGGGTGAAGTGGTTGCATCTTTACCTGTCGGGCTATCCGGCGTTCAACCAGGTGGAGGGCAACCGGGTCACCGCGTCGCTGCTCGTGCGCTCGATCGTGGAGCGGGACTACCTGCGGGTCGGCTACCTGGTCGACCTGCTACGGGCCAAGTCCTCCGCGTCCTCGACGGGCGGGCAGGTCACGTACATCGGGCTTGAGACACCCGCCGATCTCCCGGAAGGGGCCCGGGTCTACACGCCCGCCACACTGCACGAGCTGATCCTGGCCTGATATCTTGCTGACCGCAAGGCCATGGGAGGGCTTCCTTCTCACCTCTTTTGGAACCGGTCTGCCCGTACGGGCGCCGGTCTGGATCTAGCGTTCCCGCTTTCCTTGTGCTCCGGCGGGTGAGGCCATTCGGAGGCTTCCTTCTCACCTGGTTCAATCCAGTAGGCCCGTAACGGGCCTGCTGGCGACTTAGCTTCCGAGCCCTCCTCACCCGCCCCGGCGAACCGCCCGCCGCAGCAGTCTCCGACCCCGTTCCGCCGCCGCTGCGGCATGACGGGTGGCTGACGATCCCCATGCATGGTTGTTCGAACTTAAAGTAACGAATCAATTGCAGGAAGTGACGTGAGGCCTCGCTGTCGCTGTCCACGCGGATACGGTCACGCAGTGGCACTAGCCGAACACGAAGCGCTCGTCCGTCTGTTCTGCGAGCGACCCGACCTCGCCGCCGACCTGCTCACTCGCTCCCTCAGGGTCGACCTGCCCGACTACGACTACGCGGGCCTCGAATCGGCCGACCTCACCGAGGTCACACCTACCGAACGTCGCGCCGACTCGGTCATAGCCTTCCGTCGTAAGAGCCCCGACGACGAGCCCGAACCCGTCCTGGCTGTGATCGTGGAAGTTCAGCGCGACCGTGATTCGGACAAGCTGTGGTCCTGGCCCCTGTACCTCAGCAGTCTGCGCAGCCGGTTGAAATGCCCGGTCATGCTCCTGGTCGTCGCGCCGGACGCGGCGATCGCCCGTTGGTGCGCCCGCTCCATCGAACTGGGTCACCCCGGTATGGTGCTGACCCCGCTCGTCGTCGGGCCCGCCGAGGTTCCGGTGATCACCGACCCCGGCCAGGTGGCGGAGGACCTCGAACTCGCCGTACTGTCGGTGATCCATCATGCCGACACGCCGCAGGGCCCGGAGATCCTCGAAGCCCTGCTCACGGCGTTGCACAATCTCGACCGCGATCAGGCGGGTATGTACGCTGACATGGTGCGCGCGGCGCTGCCCGGGGAGATCTGGGATCACTTGGAGAAGCACTTGAAGACCGAGACCTACGAGTACCTGAGTGACTGGGCTCGCGACAACATCGCCAAGGGCAAGGCCGAAGGGAAGGCCGAAGGGAAGGCGGAGGGCAAGGCGGAAGGCAAGGCGGAGGGACAGGCCGAGGCGATCCTCACTGTTCTGTCGGCCCGGGGCATCGAGGTGTCCGAGGACATCTCCGAGAAGATCCGGAAGTGTCACGACCTCGACCGGCTGACTGCCTGGCTCCGAGTAGCCGCCACGGTCGACTCCGCGGACGTCCTCCTGGACGACGAGCCCTGATACGCGGCCGCCGGATCGTCCAGCACTGCGATGGCGATCCGGCGACAGGTGACCCGGCCTGTGCGCGTCAGCGGGGGACGATCGGCAGCGTGATGTACGAGTCGGGGAAGACCTTCTGGTGCTGGACGACAAGGTCCGTCTCGGTCGCCCCGGCACGGCCGGTCCCCGGGTTGCGGTCGAAACGGGGGAAGTTGGAGCTGGAGATCTCCACGCGGATGCGGTGACCGGCCTTGAAGACCTGGCTGGTGGCGACCAGGTCGACGGCGAACGTCCCTGAGGACTCGGAAACGCGGACGATGCCGTCGATCACGCTCATCGCCCGGCCGTCGGGATACACGTCCACGAGTTTGGCGGTCCAGTCGGTCGAGGCGGCGGAGGTCTCCGCGTGCAGGGTCACCGACACCGGGCCGGTCACCTCGACGTCGGAGGTGAGCACCTCGGTCGAGTAGCAGAGCACGTCGGGCCGCCGCTCCACGTCGCGCTGGTCCTGCGGGCCGACGTTGGTGGGGTCGGCCAGCAGGGTCGGCCCGCCGACGGTCGGGACCGGGTCACGCGGGTCGAAGGCGAAGGTCGCCGGCTCGTACGCCGAGGGAGGCTCGGGGGGAGAGCAGGCCGTCCGTGTGCAGGTAGGTAGGGGGTCTCGACGGCGCGCTCCAGCGGCCAGGCCTCCTCGTCGCGCCAGACGTCGTCGCCCATCACGAAGATCTTCACGGCGGGGCCGGTGTCCTCGCCCTTCAGGAACGCGAGCTGCCGCTGTTCCAACTGGATCGCCTGCCCCGAGGCGGCGGCACCGAAGAACAGCCGCCCGGTGCCCGCGGCGCCCGGCGCGAGGTGCGACCAGGGGCCGATGACGAGAGGACCGCCCAGGCGGCGGTGGTTCTCCAGCGTCCCGCCGAGGAACAGGTCGAACCAGCCCGCCACGTGCATGACCGGCACCTCGATGCGGTCGTGGCGCAGCGTCTCGGCCAGTTCCTCCCAGTACGCGTCGCGCTCGGGATGCGAGGTCCAGTCGCGCCACCAGGGGATGCCGGGAATGTCGCCCACCGGCAGGGTGCGCGCCGCGCCGTCCTGGTCGTCCAGAACGGGAAGAACCGCGGCGAACCCCGCGCCGACCTCCTCGCCCGCCTCGGCGGCGTGCAGCAACCCCAGCAGCGCCTGCATGGCGCCCCAGTTGAGAGCCGACCCCAGCGCGAACGCCCCGCCGTGATATTTGAGGCCGTCGTGGAAGTCGTGCGGCGTCATCGAGGCGACCACGGCCTTGAGCCCCGGTGGGCGGGTCGCCGCCGCCTGCAGTGCGCATCCGGCGAGGTAGGACATGCCGCTCATCACGACCTCGCCGTTCGACCAGGGCTGCGAGGTGATCCAGGCGATCGTGTCGTGGCCGTCGGCGCCCTCGTCCGCCCACGGCCGGAACTCGCCGTCGCTGCTCCCGCGTCCCCGGCAGTGCTGCAGCACCACCGCGAACCCGGCCCGCAGCGCGGGCGTCACCGGCGCCATCCGGAACGATTCCTCGCCGTACGGCGTGCGCATGAGCAGCGCCGGGAACGGGCCGCCGCCGGTCGGCCGGTGGACGGAGCCGCGCAGGATGGTGCCGTCCCGCATCGGCATCGGGACGTCGTGCTCGACGCTGACCGGGAGCGGGGGGGCGGTCGAGCTTCGGCATGGGACTCCTCAGGTCAGGGCGTAGGCGTCGTAGCGTACAGCGGCGGCCACGCGGGCGGCCGAGGCCACGGCGAGGGTGCGGTTGAGCCAGAGATATCGATCATCGCCGGTCTCGAAGCGGCAGAACAGCCGGAAGTAGTACTCCGACGGGTCCACGTCCTCGCCCCGCGCGAGGCGGCCGAGCACCTCGGGGGAGCCGTGCCGGACTCCGCTCGTGGTGATGTAGAGATACGCGCCGTCGTGGGTACGCAGCGTGTAGCGGGTGTCGATGCTGATCATGCCGTCGGCGTGGACGACCTGCCAGTCGGCTCCGCCGGGCAGCACGGTGCCCGACAGGCGGGGACCGTCGAACGTGCCGCCGACGATGTTGACCACACGGCGGTGGCCCCACTGCGAGTCACCCAGGTCGAGCACGGGGTCGAGATCCACCCGAAACGTGGCGAGCGGTTCCAGGTTCACGAGGCGGCGCTCCGATCGACGCTCCACGACGGGCGTTCGTTGAGCGAGGCCGGGTCGAACCCGGCCGTCCGCTTGTAGGAGGCGGCGATCTCCGCCCGCTCGGTGTGGGGGATGACCTTTTCGATGTCGTCGAACCCGCCGGGCGCGCGTTCGTGGGCGAGCTTCATGACGATCTCCGGGCCCATCTCGCGGTTGGACAGTTGCAGCGCCGTCGTGGCCGGGCGGCGCGTCTCCTCGTACGCCGCCAGGTCGCCCCGGGCGAGGGCGTACGCCAGCACCCGGGCGTCGATGATCGCCTGGGAGGCGCCGTTGGAGCCGATCGGATACATCGCGTGCGCCGCGTCGCCGAGCAACGTGACGTTGCCGAAGGTCCAGCGGGGGAGCGGGTCGCGGTCCACCATCGGGTACTCGTACGCGGTCTCGGCTCCGGCGATGATCCCCGGCACGTCGAGCCAGTCGAAGTGCCAGCCGGCGAAGTGCCTGCCGATCTCGGCCAGGTCGGCGGGGCGGTTCCAGTTCCCCCGGTCCGGGGCGTCGCCGTCCAGAGGCCGCTCCGCGATCCAGTTGATCAGGGTGCGGTCGCCGGTCTCGATCGGGTAGGCGACGAACTTCTGCGTGCCGTCGCCCGCCATGATCATTGATCGGCCGGTCAGGAACGGCTCGCCGTAGGTGACGCCCCGCCACAGGACGAGACCGTTCCACGGCGGCGGGCCCTCGCCGGGGTACAGATGGGCGCGCACGGCCGAGTGGATCCCGTCCGCGCCGATCAGCAGGTCCTCGCTGCCGGGGCCGGTGATCCGGCTGCCGGCTCGTACGGCGTCCGGGCCCAGCCGCTCGACCACCGCCTCCAGCAGGAGCATCTGTAGCCTCCCGCGATGGACGGAGTACTGCGGCCAGGCGTAGCCCGCGGCCAGACCTCGGGGCTCGGACCAGATCGGCGTGCCGTAGCGGTTGAAGTAGGCCAGTTCGGCCGTGGCCACGCCGATCTCCGCCAGCCGGTCGGCGAGTCCCAGCTCGGTCAGCTCCCGTACGGCATGCGGCAGGAGGTTGATCCCGACGCCCAGTGGCCGGATCTCGGGGGCGGCCTCGTGCACGGTCACGTCGTCGAACCCGGCCGCGTGCAGGCTGAGCGCGGCGGTCAGCCCGCCGATGCCCCCTCCGGCGATGACGATGCGCACGGGCGCCTCCGGGGAAACGAGAGGTTGTTATGGCCGTAACAATATTCACGACGCCCCTGGGGCTGCGCAAGACTTGACCGGTGAACAGCGAGCCCGACACCCGGCCGGATCTCGGCGTGGACGTGCCGCCCGACCTGCGGTACGCGGCGTACGCGCGCGAGCGCCTGGCGGCCATGCCGCCTCCGGCCGACGCCGAGGCGTTCGCGCTGGCCTACCACCTGCTCCAGCTCGCCTACCTGCTGGTCACCGACCTGGAGACCCGCATCCACCGCCCGCGCGGCCTGACGCTGCCCGGTTTCCGGCTGATGTTCAAGCTCTGGCTGCTCGGCCCCACCCAGCCCGTACGGCTCGCCGAGATCTCCGCCATGTCGCGGTCCGCCGTGACCAACGCCGTCAACACCCTCGAACGCGGCGGCCTGGTCGAACGCCGGCCCGTGCCGGAGGACGGCCGCGCGGTGGTCGTCACACTGACCGCGGCGGGCGAGGCGGCCGTGCGTGAGGCCTTCTCGGAGCAGACCCGCAGGGAGCGGGAGTGGTTCGCCTGCCTCGGCCCCGCCGAGCGCGAGCAGATGACCGCCCTGCTGGCCCGGATCCTCCACAGCCGACCGGCGGATCTTTCATAGGACAAACCGGGGCAGTCGCCCAGAAGCTACCCGTAAAGTTCTCGCAGGCGTCCCCGGGGGGCGGGACGCGCCCGCTTCATCGTGAGGACCGCACCAGTGGCCGTTTCCGAGCAGTTCCCGCCGTTCGCGGCACCGGACTCCGACGCCGCGGCCGAGGACCGGCCCGGCGGCGCGGAGCCGGACCCCTTCCCCGGCGACACTCACTGGTACGACCTCCCGGACGACGACGCCGCGCCGGAGGAGGGCGAGCCCCTCAGCCTGGCAAGGCACCTCTGGCGCGCGCTGCGGCGGCGCTGAAGCGCCTTGCGGTGAACGCCGCGTCAGGCGTCGCGCCGCCGGGTCGCGGCGTCGACGAGCAGTCCTAGCCCGACGCCCAGCATCCATACGTCCTTGCTGACGCCGATGCCCGCCGGGCTCGGCCAGATGCTGCGGGGCTTGTGCAGCGCGGGCGTGCGCAGGTAGAGCGCGAGCAGGCCGCCGGAGAACCCGGCGAGCGCGGCCCCGGCGACCGCCGCCGGCACGAACGGCGTCAGGAGCGCCACGCCCGTCGTGATCTCGGCCCCCGACAGCAGCTTGAGGAACCGGCGAGGCGGAACGGACTTCAGGAACGGGAAGGCGCCGACGGCCATGCCGTGGATGCCGGCGGCTTGGTCGTCGTCGCCGTTCCACTTCTCCACGCCGGAGTGCAGGATGTACGCGCCCGTGGCCACCCGCCCCGGCACCTCCCGGGCTCTCATGAACGTCATCGGCGACTCCTGTCCGTTTTGGGCTGTGCCGTCCGGCCTGCGACGATACTCGCCCGCCAGGCGGAACCGACGCCCGGGGTCCGGCCCGCGGGCGCGGCGAGCGCGGGCGTCATCGCCGGGGAAGCCCGGGTGTCCCCGTGTCCCCGCCGGTCACCTGGTCGAGCAGTTCGAGCAGGTGGTGGTAGGTCTTCCCGGTGGCGCGGGTCATGCCGATCTCGCAGGTGCGGTTGACCGAGGCGTGCGCGGC
>NZ_MWJN01000131.1:0-22520 GCF_002027145.1 Microbispora sp. GKU 823
CGCGGCGGTGGCCGTGCGACGCTCGACCTGCTCGCCCGGGAGGGCGTGCCGGCCAGCGCACTGGACCTGCGCGATCCCGGCGACCTGAGGGCGGACCGCGTCGTCGCCGGCGCGCCGACGACCCGGAGGCGGTGCGCGAGGCGCTCGACGGCGTCGACGCCGTGATCCACCTCGCGGCGATCCCCGCACCCACCCTCGGCACCCCGGAGGAGGTGTTCCTGGGCAACGTGGGGGCGACGTTCGTCGTGCTGGAGGAGGCGGGCGCGGCCGGCGTCCGCCGGGCCGTCGTCGCGAGCAGCTTCAGCGCCCTCGGCCTGCCGTGGGCGGCGCGGCCGCTCCACCCGGCGTACGTGCCGGTGGACGAGGCCCTGCCGTTGCAGGTGGAGGATCCGTACGGGCTGTCGAAGCAGGTGGACGAGACGACCGCCGCCATGATGGCCCGCCGCCACGGCATGACGGTCGTCGCGCTGCGCTACCCGCTGCTCGGCGGTCCCGGGGACAAGCTGGACGAGAGGGCGGCCGGATACGCCGAGGACCCGGGGCGCGGCGCGAGCGAGCTGTGGACCTACCTGGACACCCGCGACGCGGCACGGGCCGCCTGGCTGTCGCTGGTCCGGCCGGTCGAGGGCTTCCGGGTCGTCTTCGTGACCGCTCCCGTGACGCTCGCCCCGCAGCGGACGGAGGACCTGCTCGCCCGCTTCCACCCGGCCGTGGAACGGCGCGCCCCGCTGCCCGGCAGGACCGCGCCGGTGGACCTGACGGCGGCCGAGACCCTGCTCGGCTTCACCGCCGAGCACCTGTACGAGCCCGTTCCGGCCGGGGAGGCGTCGTGACCCGCCCCCTCGACGGCGCGGCGGTCATGCCGGAGACGCAGGCCCCCTGGCCGGCCCGCGACGGCCTGCGGATCACCGCGGTCCGGTCGATCGTGACGGCCCCCGAAGGGGTGCCGCTGGTCGTCGTCCGCGTCGACACCAGCGACCCCGGTCTCTACGGCCTGGGCTGCGCCACCTTCACCCAGCGCTTCCACGCCGTGGCGGCCGCGGTGGACCGGCACGTCGGGCCGATGCTGACCGGCAGGCACCCCGCCGACATCGAGGACATCACCCGGATGGTCCACCTGTCCTCCTACTGGCGCGGCGGGCCGGTGCTCAACAGCGCGCTGTCAGGGGTGGACCAGGCGCTGTGGGACATCGCCGGCAAGCGGGCCGGCATGCCGGTGTACGAGCTGCTCGGCGGCAGGGTGCGCGCGGCGGCCGACACCTACCTGCACGCGGGCGGGGCGACCGTGGAGGAGACGATCGAGCACGCGGCCGCGATCCTGGCGGAGGGCTACCGCCACGTCCGGCTGCAGACGGGGGGCGCCCGGGCTCGGGAACTACGGCGCGCCCGGATCTCCGGGCGGCTATCCCGCCTCGCCGTACCCGGACGGCTGGGACGTGCAGCGCTACCTGCGGGAGACCCCGAAGCTGTTCGAGCGGGCCCGGGCCGAGCTGGGGGAGGATCCCGGCCTGATGCACGACGTGCACTCCCGGCTCACCGTCAAACAGGCCGTGGCGCTGGCGCGGGCGCTCGAGCCGTACCGCCTGTTCTTCCTGGAGGATCCGATCCCGCCGGAGCTGTACGACCGGCTGCCGGAGGTGCGCGAGGCGGCGCCGATGCCGATCGCGGCGGGGGAACAGGTCGCATCGGTCGCCGACGCGGCCCGCCTGGTCAGGGGCGGTGGGGTCGACCTGCTGCGCCTGCACGTCTCCGCGGTCGGCGGCCTCACCCCGGCGCGCAAGCTGGTGGCGTTGTGCGAGCTGACCGGGGTGGGCACGGCCTGGCACGCGCCCGCGGACGTGTCACCGATCGGCGCGGCGGCCAACGTGGCTCTCGACGTCACGTCCCCGGCGTTCCAGATCCAGGAGGGGCACGTCTACCCCGAGGCGGTGCACGAGGTCTTCCCCGGGACCATCAGCCCGGTGAACGGCTACCTCTACCCCAGCGAGCGGCCCGGATGGGGTATCGACGTCGACGAGGCCGCGGCCGCCCGGCATCCCCCGCTCACCCACCTGCACGAGCGCTGGGCGGCGCGGGTGAGGCGGCCGGACGGCGGGATCGAGGCCCCGTGACTCCCGCAGGGGAAACCCCCGCCGAGCCCGCCCCGGGCTCTCCGGCGGCGAGGGGGCAGCGGCCGAGCATCCGGGGCGTGGCGCGGCTCGCCGGGGGTGAGCGCGACGACCGTCTCCCACGCGCTCAACGGCCGCCGCCCGGTCGCCGAGGACACCCGGCGGCGGGTGCTCGAGGCGATCGAGCAGCTCGGCTACCGGCCGAACGCGCTCGCCCGCGGCCTGCGCACCAGCAGGAGCCAGACGATTGGGCTGGCCATCCCCGACATCACCAACCCGTTCTATCCGGCGCTCGCCCGCGGCATGCAGGACGTGCTCGGCGCCGCGGGCTACGAGCAGATCATCAGCAACACCGACGGCGACCGGCGCAGGGAGCGGGCCGCGATCGAGCGGATGATCGCCCGGCAGGTCGACGGGCTGGCGTTCGCCGTGTTCCACACCCACGCCGAGGACCTGGCGCCCGCAATCGAGGCCGGCATCCCCGTCGTACGGCTCGGCGGCAGGCTCGCGCAGCACGGCGTCGACGTCGTGCGCAGCGACGACGAAGGCGCGGGCGGGCGAGGCGGCCCGCCACCTCCTGGAGGTGGGGATACCGGCGAATCGGCTTCGTCAGCGGGCCCGCGGCCGAGGGGCCGGCCGCCGAGCGCGTCGCCGGCTACCGGGCCGCTCTCGCGGCGGCCGGGACGCCCCCCGACCCGAGCCTGGTCGTGCACACCGACTTCGACCGCGCGGGCGCGCCCGGGGCGCCGCCGCGCTGCTCGACCTGCCGGACCCGCCGGACGCCGTGCTGTGCGCCAACGACGTCATGGCCATCGGCGCGCTGGACACCGCCCGCGCCCGCGGCCTGCGCGTCCCGCAGGACCTCGCCGTCATGGGGTTCGACGACATCGAGGCGGCCGCCATGGTCGTGCCCGGCCTCACGACCATGGCCAACCCCGCCAGGGAGATCGGCCGGGCGTGCGCGCGGCGGCTGCTCGACCGGCTGTCGGGCGGCGCCGGGCCGTCCGCGGAGGTGGTCATCCCCGCCCGCCTCGTGCGACGTGGCTCCGCCTGATCCGGCCCTTGACACCCGGATGGTCCCGTGCGACTTTCGGGATCAGTCTTAACGATTTGCACGACGCTCTCGACGACGAGAACCAGGCGTGACGTGCACCTCCGGCGGCACCCGGAGACGACGTCGCCCACCCGGACACCATCCCCGCGGATCGCGGGGAGCCCCTGTCCGCCGGCCCGGAAGCGGCACCGGGCGGCCGGGCGGCGGGCCCGGGCGGGGACGGACAGGCCGACGGAGAGAGGAAGATCCATGGACGTGGCACGCGGGCGGCTCCGCCGCCTGCTCGCACCCGCGCTCGTGCTCGCGGCGGCGGTCGCCGCGGCGGGCTGCACGGGCGACACCGGCGAGCCGACCCGGGGAGGTGACCGGACGCTGACGATGTGGACGTTCAAGAAGTCCCACGCGGAGGCCCTGACGACGGCGGCCGCGCAGTTCACCAAGGAGACCGGGATCGCCGTCAAGGTCGAGGCGGTGACCCCCGACGACGTCTTCGTGAGCAAGGTGCAGAGCGCCGCGCAGACGGGCGGGCTGCCCGACGTGCTCGAGGTGCACTCCGGCGGCGAAGACCTCGAGATGGGCGCTTCCGGCCTGCTGCAGGACATCCGGGACGACGTCACCGAGGCATGGAAGCAGCGGCTCCTGCCGACCACCCGGGAGAGCGGCGTGCTGACCCGGCAGCGCATCGACCAGGCGGCCGCCGACTCCCCGTTCAAGAACGCCACGGCCGGGCAGCGGTTCAGCGTGCCGTTCACGGCCGGCGCCTTCGGCATCGTGTACGCGCACAAGGACAAGCTCAAGGCGGCCGGGCTCGCCCCCGGCACGCCGCCGAAGACCTGGGAGGACTTCCTCGACGCGCTGAAGGCCACCACGGCCCGCGATCCGCGGCAGGGCGGCCTGGCCCTCGGCCTGAAGGTCAGCCAGACCGGCTTCAACTGGATCTACCAGCCGCTCGCGCACTCCTACCTCGGACGGGACCGATTCCACGCACTGTGGGCCAAGGGCGCGGCCCGGGGCTTCGCCTCGCCGGAAGGGGTCGAGACGCTGGAGCTCTACAGCAGGCTGACGCCGTACTGGATGCCCGGCGCGACCACCCTGGGCATCGACGAGGCCGACATCGCCTTCGCCCAGGGCAAGGCCGCCTTCGACGTCGGCGGGACCTTCACCCTGGCGTTCCTCGCGCAGAACGGCGTGTCCCCCGCCGAGCTGCTCACCTTCCCCGTCCCGCCGCCGGCCGGGGGAGTGAACAAGGAGATCTCGATGTCGCCGCTCGCGCTGACCGGGCTCGGCCTGACGGCGACCGCGAAGGACCGCGGGGCCGCCGTCCGGTGGATCGACTGGCTCACCTCGCCGGCCGGCTCCGGCGCCGTCGCCAGGAAGTCCCTCGACCTGCCCGCCACCGACCTCGGGGCGCAGGCCGAGTCGCTGGTCGGCCCCGACCTCGCGGCCATGCAGAAGTTCTTCAGCGGGCCGCCGGCCGGCGCGTACGACGCCGCGGACGTGAGCTTCCAGCCGTCCGACTACGACCAGGTCAAGCCGGGGGACGTCATGGTGCGGCTGAGCCCGCTCGGGGAGCTGACGCCCGGGCAGGCGGGGGCCGAGCTCGACAAGGCCATGGCCTCGATGTGGAAGGCCACCGGATGAGCGTCCTCACGCTGAGGGAGCGCACCCGGAAGACCGCGGCGGGCGCGTCCGGCGGCGCCCGCCGGTGGTCGTCCCGGCTGACCGGCGTGGCCTTCGTCCTGCCCGCCGTCGCGCTGTTCCTGCTGATGGGGGTCTACACCATCGCGAGCGGGCTCGCGCTCAGCTTCGCCAAGTGGAACGGCTTCACCCCTCGCTGGATCTGGGTCGGTGTGCGGAACTACCTCGACCTGCTCTACGCCGACCCCGTCCTCGCGGCCGAGCTGCGCCGGGCCGCCGGACACACGCTGCAGGTCATGGTGGCCGTGCCCCTGCTGACGGTCGGGATCGCGCTGCCGCTGGCGGTCGCGCTGAACTCCGTGGGGCGCCTGCGCGCCGTGTTCCGCACGGTGTACTTCCTGCCGTACGTGACCACGGGCATCGCCGTCTACTTCGCCTGGCGCTACGTCCTGGAGCCCGACGGGGCGGTGAACCTCCTGCTGCGGGCCACCGGCCTGGGATCGCTCGCGCAGCCGCAGGGCTTCCTCGGCAACCCCTCGACCGCGCTGCCGACCCTGATCGTCGTCCTCGTCTGGTCGAGCGTGCCGGTCGCGACCCTGCTCTACCTGAGCGGCCTGCAGGCGATCGACCCGAACCTGCCCGAGGCGGCGCAACTCGACGGGGCCGCGCCGCGTCATGTGCTGCGCCACGTGACCTGGCCGCTGCTGCGGCCGATCACGGCCGCGATCGTGCTGCTCGGCATCCGCGACGCGCTGCACGGCTTCCAGGTCTTCCTGGTCATGACGCGCGGCGGGCCGGGCGGGCACAGCGACGTCCTCGGACTGATGGCCTACCGGCTGTCGTTCTTCAAGGGCCTGGCCCAGACCCTGGGACTGGCCAGTGCGCTCGGCTGGCTGCTGTTCGCGGCGGCGCTGCTGCTGACGCTCGTGAACGCGCGGCTGCTCAGGGCGGTGCGATGATCAGGACGGTGCGATGAGCGGCTCCCGCACGGCCCGGCTCCTGGCGTACGCCGGGCTGGCCGGCTACGCCCTGGTCAGCCTCTACCCGTTCCTGTGGATGGTGTCGGGTGCCTTCAAGGACCGGCTGGAGATCCTGCGCGGCGGCGGGCTGATCCCCGAGGCGCCGACCCTCGCCACCTTGACGTCCACCTGGAGCCGGCTCCACTTCTTCGACTACTTCCTCAACAGCCTGAAGGTCACCGGGCTGACGGTCGCGGGCGTGCTCGTGGTCTACAGCCTGGCCTCCTACGCCTTCGCCGTGCTCGACTTCCCGGGGCGGCGGGCGCTGTTCTGGATGTTCGTCTCGCTGCTGTTCGTCCCCGGCATCACGATGCTGCTGCCGGTGGTCGTGCTGGAGAAGCACCTCGGCATCCTCGGCACACACCTCGGGCTGGTCCTGCCGTTCGTGAACGGCACGGCGCCGCTCACGGTGCTGCTGCTGACCAACTCCTTCCGTGCCGTGCCGGGGGAGCTGCGCGACGCCGCGCGCTGCGACGGGGCGGGCGACCTGCGCATCTACCTGTCCGTCTACCTGCCCCTCGCCAGGCCGGCGCACGTCACCGTCGCCGTGCTCACGGCCGTGCCGACGTGGAACGAGTACCTGCTGTCGCGCGTGTCGCTGTCCGACCCCTCCCGCTACACCCTGCCGATCGGGCTGGAGTCGCTGATATCAAGCGAGGTGCCCCGCTACAACGAGGTGATGGCGGCGTCCCTGATCATCGTCCTGCCCGTCGTCGCGCTGTTCCTGTTCCTGCAGCGCTACTTCGTCAACGGCCTCGTCGGCGCGCTCAAGGGCTGACGACCGAATGCTCGGACGCGGGGGGTGACAGACGGATACCACCTGTGTTAGAAACCGGTAAATTCCTCTACAGTTCTCCGCAAGAACCGGACAGAACAGCGGAGGAGAGAAACAGGGGCGGCACCCCTCACCGGCACAAGGGCAACAGCGCGGCGGCGCGCGCCTTGCCTGACATGAGTCTTCAGGTCAGGAAGGAAGAGTCCCCATGTCCCGACGTCCGTGGCTGACGAAACTGGCCACGCTGGCGCTGATCACCCCGGGAGCCGTCGTGTTGACCGCTCCCGAGGCGAACGCGCTGACCATCCCGGCCTCCGACTACCAGCAGGTCGCCCTCGCGGCTGGGGGAGCGGAGCTCGGCGAGGCCATGTCGCTGGCGGTCCTCCCGAACCGGTCGGTCGTGCACACGGCCCGCGACGGCACGGTGCGCGTGACCGACGCGAACGGCACCACCAAGGTGGCGGGCAAGCTCAACGTCTACACCCACGACGAGGAGGGCCTGCAGGGTGTGGCGGCAGACCCGGGCTTCGCCGCCAACCGCTACATCTGGCTGTACTACTCGCCCCGGCTCACCACTCCGGACGGCGACGCGCCGACGAACGGCACCCAGGCGCAGTTCGACCAGTGGAAGGGCGAGCTGCACCTGTCCCGGTTCACCCTGAAGGCGGACGACACGCTCGACATGGCCAGCGAGAAGGTCGTCCTCGTCGTCCCCAACGACCGCGGACAGTGCTGCCACGTCGGCGGCGACATCGACTTCGACGCGGCCGGCAACCTCTACCTGACCACCGGCGACGACACCAACCCCTTCGAGTCGAACGCCTACTCCCCGCTGGACGAGCGCACCGACCGCAACCCGCAGTTCGACGCGCAGCGCTCGTCGGGTAACACCAACGACCTGCGCGGCAAGGTCCTGCGCATCAAGCCGCAGCCCGACGGCACGTACACGATCCCCAGCGGCAACCTCTTCCCACCGGGCACGGCGAAGACGCGGCCCGAGATCTACGCGATGGGCTTCCGCAACCCCTTCCGGATGTCCGTCGACAAGGCCACCGGCATCGTCTACCTGGGCGACTACGGGCCGGACGCGGGGGTGAGCGACCCCAACCGCGGGCCGGGCGGGCAGGTGGAGTTCGACCGGATCACCGGTCCGGGCAACTACGGCTGGCCGTACTGCACGGGGACGAACACCACCGCGGAGACCTACAACGAGTACACCTTCCCGAGCGGCCCCTCCGGCGCCAAGTACGACTGTGCCAGCGGGCCCACCAACGACTCCTTCCGCAACACCGGCCTCGCCAAGCTGCCCCCGGCCAAGCCGAGCTGGATCAGGTACGACGGCGACGCCGGATCGCCGCCGGAGTTCGGCAGCGGGTCGGAGTCGCCGATGGGCGGCCCGGTCTACCGTTACGACGCCGGTCTCAACTCCAGCGTCAAGTTCCCCTCCTCCCTGAACGGCCGCTTCTTCGCGGGTGAGTACGGCAGGCGGTGGATCAAGGCGATCGAGGTGAAGAGCGACGGCTCGCCCGGGGAGATCTCCGCCTTCCCCTGGACCGGCACGCAGGTCATGGACATGGCCTTCGGCCCCGACGGCGCCCTCTACGTGCTCGACTACGGCACCGGGAGCAACAACCAGGCGCTCTACCGGATCGAGTACATCGGCGGGAGCAACCGCAACCCGGTCGCCAAGGCGTCGGCGAACAGGACCTCGGGCCCGACGCCGCTGGCGGTCACCTTCTCCTCGGCCGGCAGCTCCGACCCGGAGGGCGGCGCGCTGACCTACTCGTGGGCCTTCGGGGACGGCGGCACCTCGACCGAGGCCAATCCGGCGCACACGTACACGACCAAGGGCACCTACACGGCGACGCTGACCGTCAGGGACCCGCAGGGCCTGACCGGGACGGCCGACGTGCTGATCACCGCCGGCAACACCGCGCCGACCGTGTCGCTGACCACCCCCGCGGACGGGCAGTTGTTCGCGTTCGGCGACACCGTGCCGTTCCAGGTGCAGGTGAGCGACCCCGAAGACGGCACGATCGACTGTTCCAAGGTCACCGTGACCTACCTGCTCGGGCACGACAGCCATGAGCACCAGATCACTTCCAAGACCGGCTGCTCGGGGAGCATCCAGGTGCCGACGGACGGCGAGCACGACGCCGCGGCCAACATCTACGGCGTCTTCGACGCGAGCTACACCGACTCCGCCGGGCTCACCGCACACAGCAAGCGCGTCCTGCAGCCGCGCCACCGGCAGGCCGAGCACTTCGGCGCCCAGCAGGGCGTCCAGACCGCCGACCACGGCGGCGCCGAGGGCGGCAAGACCGTCGGCTTCACCGACGACGGCGACTGGATCTCCTTCCAGCCGTACGCGCCGGGCAACGCGACGAGGATCACCGCCCGGGTGTCGTCCGGCGGCCCCGGCGGCCGGATCGAGGTGCGGACCGGCTCGGCGACCGGCACGCTGCTCGGCACCGTGACCGTGCCGAACACCGGAGGCTGGGACACCTTCACCGAGGTCTCCGCACCCCTCAGCGGCGCGCCCACCGGCACGACCACGCTGTACCTCGTCTTCCGCGGGGTGACCGGCCAGGGCAACCTGCTCGACCTGGACGCCTTCACCTTCGACGCCTCCACCTCCACCAGCCAGACGGTCGAGGGCGAGGCGTACACCTCGCAGTCGGGCGTCCAGCCGGCCGACCACGCCGGGGCGAGCGGCGGCAGGACGGTGGGGTACATCAACGACGGCGATTGGGCGGGCTACTCGTCGATCGGCACGGCCGGCGCGAAGGGCTTCAGCGCCCGGGTGTCCTCCGCCGGCTCGGGAGGCGCCATCCAGGTCCGCTCCGGCTCCGCCACGGGGACGCTGCTGGGGTCGGTGAACGTGCCGGTCACCGGGAGCTGGGACACCTTCCAGACGGTCTCGGGGACGCTGACCGGCTCGGCCTCGGGCCCGCTGTACCTCGTCTTCACCGGCAGCGGCACCGGTTACCTGTACGACATCGACACCTTCACGATCACCAAGTGACCCGGCGGAAGGACCCCCCATGCTGCGACGTCTGATGCTCGCCGCGGCGGTGCTCGCCACCGCCGCCGCCACCGCCATCCCCGCCGTGCCCGCCGAGGCCGCCGCCTTCAAGGTGCTCGTCTTCTCCAAGACGGCCGGGTTCCGGCACGACTCCATCCCCGCGGGCGTCCAGGCCATCCGCGACCTGGGCGCCGCAGGAGACTTCGAGGTGAACGCGACCGAGGACGCCGGCGCGTTCACCTCGAGCAATCTCGCGCAATACAGGGCCGTGGTGTTCCTCAGCACCACCGGCGACGTGCTCGACGCCGCCCAGCAGGCCGCCTTCCAGTCGTACGTCGACGGCGGGGGCGGCTACGTGGGCGTGCACGCCGCCGCCGACACCGAGTACGACTGGCCCTACTACGGCCAGTTGACGGGCGCCTGGTTCGACAGCCATCCCTCCATCCAGCAGGCGAACGTCAAGACCGAGGACACCGCACATCCCGCGACCTCCGGCCTGCCGGCGACGTGGACGCGGACCGATGAGTGGTACAACTACCGCACCAACCCACGGCCCAACGTGCACGTGCTGCAGAGCCTGGACGAGTCCAGCTACAGCGGCGGCACCATGGGCGACCACCCGATCACCTGGTGCCACCCGCAGGCGTCCGGCCGCGCGTTCTACACCGGTCTCGGCCACACCGCCGAGTCCTACACGGAGCCGAACTTCCGCAGCCTGCTGCTCGGCGGCATCAGGTACGCGGCCGGAGCGGTGCAGGCCGACTGCGCTCCCCCCAGCGGCGGTCCGGGCGGCGGGACGATCGAAGCGGAGTCCTACACTTCCCAGTCGGGCGTCCAGCCCGCCTCTCACGGCACCGCCAGCGGCGGCACGACCGTCGGGTTCATCGACAACGGCGACTGGGTGGGATACGCCTCGGTCGGCACGGCGGGCGCGACCGGGTTCACCGCCCGGGTGTCCTCCGCCGGAGCGGGCGGCACCATCCAGGTCCGGTCCGGCTCCCCAACCGGCACCCTGCTCGGCTCGGTCACCGTCCCGGTGACCGGTAGCTGGGACACCTTCACGACCGTCTCGACCACGCTGACCGGCTCGGCCTCCGGCCCGCTGTACCTGGTCTTCACCGGCGGATCCGGTTCCCTGTTCGACGTGGACACGTTCTCGCTCACCACGTCGGCCACGACGACCGTCGAAGGGGAGGCGTACACCTCGCAGTCCGGCGTCCAGCCCGCCGACCACGCCGGGGCGAGCGGCGGCAGGACGGTGGGGTACATCAACAACGGCGACTGGGCCGCGTACTCGGGCGTGAGCACCTCGGGCCTGAAGTCGTTCGGCGCGCGGGTGTCCTCGGCGGGCTCCGGTGGGACGATCCAGGTCCGTTCGGGTTCGGCGACGGGGACGCTGCTGGGGTCGGTGAACGTGCCGGTGACCGGGAGCTGGGACACCTTCCGGACGGTCTCGGGGACGCTGACCGGGTCGGCCTCGGGCCCGCTGTACCTCGTCTTCACGGGAAGCGGCGGCAACTACCTGTTCGACCTCGACTCCTTCACGGTCACGAGGTGACGGCGTGATGAGACGCATCGTCCTGGCGCTCCTGCTCGCCGCCGGCCTGCTGGGCCTGCCTGTCTCGCCCGCCCGGGCGGCGGCCCCCGACCTGTCGGCGAACACCCACATCTTCTACTACCCCTGGTACGGCTCGCCCTCGGTGAACGGGAGCTGGCGGCACTGGCAGCAGGGCGGCCACACCCCGCCCGCCGACATCGGCTCCGACCTGTACCCCGCGCTGGGCGCGTACGACTCGGGCGACGTCGCAGGGACGGTCGCCCAGCACATGAAGTGGATCCGGCAGGCCGGAGTGGGCGTGCTGGTCTACAGCTGGTGGGGAAGGGGCAGCTACGAGGACACCCTGGTCAGGCAGGTCCTGGACGCCGCCCAGGCGCAGGGACTCAAGGTGGCCTGGCACCTCGAGCCGTACGAGGGCCGCACCGCCGACTCGACCGTCGCCGACATCCGCTACATCGACGCGACATACGGCGGCCACCCGGCCTTCTACCGGGCCGCCGACCAGGGGAACCGGCCGGCGTTCTACGTCTTCGAGAGCCTGCGCGTCGCCGACTGGTCGGCGCTCGACCAGGTGAACCGGGACAACATCGTCCTGGCGCAGACCACCGACACCACGAAGATCGCGCACTTCTCCGGCATGTACACCTACGACGCCATCGCGGGCGCCACGGCCCCCGGTTGGAAGAACGCCTCCGACTACGCCAAGCAGCATGGGCTCGTCTGGGCGCCGTCGATCGGCCCCGGGTACGTCGACGACCGGGCCGTACCCGGCAACACCACGCCCACGCTCGGCCGGGCGAACGGCGCGACGTACGACAAGGAATGGGCGAACGCGCTCGACCCCGCGACGGGCGGGCTGCCGACGTGGGTCTCCATCACCTCCTTCAACGAGTGGCACGAGGGCAGCGTGATCGAGCCGGCGTCCGGCACGCCGCCGGCCGGGTACGGCTACCAGACCTACGAGGGCGCGTACGGCAGGACCGGCGCGGCGGCCGAGACGGCCTACCTCGACCGGACGAAGTACTGGACGACGGAGTTCGAGAACCGGCGGGCCGGGTCGCCGGCCAACCTCGCGCTCAACCGGCCCGCCACTGCGGACAGCGCCTGCGCGCCGTCCGAGGGCCCCGCGAAGGCGGTCAACGGAAGCTGGACCGGCGGCATCGGCGACAAGTGGTGCTCGCTCGGCGCCGCCAAGTGGCTGCGCCTCGACCTGGGCTCCGCCGTGACCGTGGGCCGCCTCGTCGTCCGGCACGCCGGGGCGGGCGGGGAGAAGGCGAGCTGGAACACCCGCGACTTCGACCTGCGGACGAGCATCGACGGCACCACCTGGACGACCGTGGCGTCGGTCCGTGGCAACACCGCCGACGTGACCACCCACGCGATCACGCCGGTGACGGCGCGGTACGTCCGGCTCGACGTCCTGACCCCGACCGGCGACGGCGACCGGGCCGCTCGGGTGTACGAACTGGAGGTGTACGGCCGCTGACCGAAGGCCGGTCGCGCGGAACGGGCTCCGGGGCGGCGCGCCCCGGAGCCCGTTCGTCAGGCGTCAGAAGGCCGGGTGTCGGAAAGCGAGGTCTCGCCAGGTCTTCACCTGGTCGGGCGAGAGCCTCCTGGCGAAGATGGCCATCCGGTCGACCGCGCCGGACAGCCGCTGGCCGCCGCCCTGGTCCGCCGCGAAGCGCAGCGGGCGGGACGTGCAGCCGGTGATGCCGTCGCCGGTCGCCTGGCCTCCGGCCACCCGTACGCTGTCGACGTAGACGTCGATGGCCCCGCCCTTGGCCAGGGTGACGACCAGGTCGATCCAGCGGCCGGCGGGGATGGTCGTGTTGATCCCCACGTTCAGGCCGGCTCCGATGAACCGCAGCGTGTTCGACGGCGTCAGGTCGACGATGATCCCGTCGGTGCCGGGGTTGCCGGAGGGCTGGGAGTCGAACAGCCGCCGGTAGCCGCTGCCCGCCACCTTGACCTCGGCGGCGAAGGTGGCCTCGGGCAGGTAGCCGAGGGTCGTGTTTCCCGTGGTCAGGTAGGTCGAGCCGGACAGGACCAGCCCGCTGCCGCTCGGCGCGCCGGCGTCGTAGGCCGCACCTCCCACGATCCGCGCGTCGCGCCCGTTGCCCGACGCGTCGGTCACGGTGTCGCCGGAGGAGGGGTCCCAGGCCACCAGCGGCCGGTCGGCGGAGGGGGTGGCGCAGGGGTTCAGCGCCACGGTGGCGGCGGCGCTGCCGGTCCAGTCGTCCCCGGTCGCCGTGGCGGTGATCCGCGCGCTTCTGGTGCCGTCGGCCGGCCCGCTGGTGACCGTGAACGTCGCGGTCCGCGTCCGCCCCGGAACGGACGCCGGCAGGTGCACCGTGGCGGGGGCCGCCGTCCAGCCCTTGGGCAGGGTCAGCGTCACGTCGGACGCCGGCACCGCCCGCTTCCGGGTGGCGGTCACGGCGACCTCGACGGGGAAGGAGGCGTCCGGCCCCGTCGCCGCGGGCGCGGTGAGGGTGATCGCGGCCTCGTTCTGGATGGTGTACGCCGTGCCGGCCGTGGCGTTCCACGTCAGTGTGTCGCCGTCGCGGTGCGGGCCGACCTCGTGACCGCGTCCGTCGTAGACGCGGTAGCGGCCGGCGATGAAGCCGGACTTCACCGTGATCGGCCCGCTCTTCCCGGGGTGCACGGTGATCGTGTCGGCGGCGCCGTCCTTCCAGGTCGCGTCCACGGTGACGTCGCCGCGGGCGCGCAGGCCGGAGAACGAGCCGTCCTTCCAGGCCGACGGGAGCGCCGGCAGCACGTGCACGTAGTCGTGCTGGCTCTGCACCAGCATCTCCGCCACGCCCGAGGTGGCCCCGAAGTTGCCGTCGATCTGGAACGGCGGGTGGGTGTCCCAGAGGTTGTCGAGGGTGGAGGTCTTGATCTGCTCGCTGAGCATCTTCAGCGCGTGGTCGCCGTCGAGCAGCCGGGCCCAGAAGTTGATCTTCCAGGCCTTGCTCCAGCCGGTGCCGCCGTCGCCGCGGGCCGCGAGCGACACCTTCGCGGCCTCGGCCTCGGGCGTTCCGGCGACGATCTGGTTGCCGGGGTGCAGCGCGTAGAGGTGCGAGACGTGCCGGTGGTCGTCGGTCTTCGAGTCCCAGTCGCTCTTCCACTCCTGGAGCTGGCCCCAGGAGCCGACGCGGATGCCCGGGTCGAGCGTGGCGAGCTTCGCCTTCACCTCCGCCTGGAAGTTCTCGTCCACGCCGAGTTTCTTCGCGGCGGCGAGCGCGTTGGTGAGGACCTCGCGCACGATCTGCTGGGACATCGAGGCGCCCGCGGAGAAGTCGCCGTGCTCGGGCGAGTAGCTCGGCGACACGACCAGCGTGCCGTCACGCGGATCGGTGTGCAGGAAGTCGAGCCAGAACTCGGCGGCGCCCTTGATCACCGGATAGGCGGTGTCGCGCAGATAGGCCACGTCGCCGGTGAACCGATATCTGTCGTACAGCTGCTGGGTGGTCCAGGCCGCCGCCTCGGGGAACCAGAACGAGGTGGCCCAGTCGTGGAGGCCGGTGAAGCCGAACGGGTTGGTCTCGTTGTTGACCACCCAGCCCCGGGCGCCGTACATCTCCCGGGCGGTCTTCGCGCCGGGCGCGACCATCGCCGAGACGTACCGGTCGTACGGACGGGTGGTCTCGTCGAGGTTCGTCTGCTCGGCGAGCCAGTAGTTCATCTGCAGGTTGATGTTGACGTGGTAGTCGGCCGACCAGGGCGGGCTGGTGGAGTTGTTCCACACGCCCTGCAGGTTGGCGGGCAGCAGGTCGTCCGCCCGGGAGGAGGAGATCAGCAGGTAGCGGCCGTAGGCGAACATGAGCGCCTCCAGCGCCCGGTCGTCGGCCGAGCCGCCGCCCGTGTAGGCGCGGCGCAGCTGGTCGGTCGGGACGGCCGGGGTGCTCTGGCCGATGTCCAGCTTCACCCGGTCGAACAGGCCGCGGTAGTCCGCCAGGTGTGCCTGCTTGAGCTGGTCGTAGCTCTTGCCGGCCGCGGCGTCCACGGCCGCGGTCACCTTCGCGTGCGGGTCGGGGCCGCGGTAGGCGGGGTAGTCGCCGGCATAGTCGGTCCCGGCCGACAGCACGAAGACCGCGCTGTCGGCGCCGGTGACGGTGACCTTGTCCCCGTCGTCGGTGCGGGTGCCACCCTGGTTGATCACCTGCACCTGGGCCTCGAACTTCATTTTGTTGTCCGACAGGGCGCCGCGGATGGTGAGCCGGCCACCCGACGCGGTGACCGTCTTGTCGCTGCGCGGCGAGGTGTGCCGCAGCGTGAAGGAGACCTTGCCGTCCTGGTCGGCCGAGAGCCGGCCGACGATCACGTTGCCGGGGTGGCTGGCGAAGTACTCGCGGGAGTACGTGACGCCGTCGGCCGCGTAGCTCACTCGGGCCACGGCGTCGCGCAGGCTCAGCTCGCGACGGTAGGAGGTGGGGTTCCCGGGCGCGCCGGCGAAGTCGAGATACAGGTCGCCGAAGGTCTGGTAGGCGCCGAAGCCCGTCTTGGGCTGGCCCAGCTTGGCGGCCACGGCGTCCGGCGCCATCCTGCCGTCGCGGTCGATCTGCCGCTGGACCTCGGCGATGGCGTCCGGCCGGGGGGTCTTCCAGTTGCCGAAGTCGTAGCCGGGCGAGCCGGGACCACCGGTCCACAGGGTCTTCTCGTTGAACTGGAGCTGCTCGGTCGCCACGCCGCCGAAGATCTTGGCACCCAGCGGGCCGTTGCCGATCGGCAGCGCCTGGGTCTCCCAGTCGGTGGCGGGCCTGTCGTACCAGAGGGTCAGGTTGTCGGGCGCGCCCGCCTGCTGGGCGGGTTCGGCGGCCGCCTGCTCGGGCGGGGCGAGACCCGCGGCCAGCGCGAGGACGGCCGCGAGGACGGCGGGGAGTCGTAACGAGGGGTGAGGCACACATTCCTCCGATCACAGGCTGACCTTGAGACAAGGAGATAGCACCGAAACCCTTATGTAACAAGACACTGATCCGATGTATCCGGCACACGTGAGCGGAATCAGCACATATTTGCCCGGGAATTCTCGACGTCGTGCGCATAGCAGATCGGATGTATCCCCGATGGGAGTGTTGACGTAACCGGCATGCCAGGCGCCGCATCCGAGGGCGACGCATCGGATGTATCGGCCGAGAGATGTGGGGTGAAGCTGCGGTGCGCAGGGCATGAGAAAGGCGGCCCGGAGTGACCTCCGGGCCGCCTCCGTCCCGCGCTATCCGCCGTTGATCACGAAGCTCGTGCCCTGCTCGCGCACGATGTCACCCTTGGCCGAGCCGGTGATCGTGACGCCGGTCAGCGTCGCGCTGCCGCGGGCGCCGTTCTGGGCCAGGATGCCGGCGCCGTTGTTCGACTTGTCGATCTTCACGTTGATGATCGCCACACCTGGTGTCGCGCCGCCGCCCGACTTGAACTGGATGCCGTCGTAGGTCGAGTCGTGGATCTCGGTGTCCCTGATCGTGACGCCGGGGATGTCCCTGGTCGCCGCGAACAGCGTGATGGCGCCGAACTTCTGGTTCTCGCCCCAGAAGGCGCCGCCGGTGCGGTAGAGGGCGTTGTTGGCGATCAGCGTCTGCCCGGAGAAGGGCAGGGGGTCGTGGTCGGTCGCCAGCATGATGCCCGGGTAGTTCATGGTGTCGTAGACGAGGTTGTTCTCGATCGTGTTGCCGTAGCCGCCGTATATCGCGATGCCGTTCGCACGCCAGGGCAACTGGATGGTGTTGTTGACGAAGCTGTTGTCGTGGGCGATGTCGACCGAGGGGTCCTTGACGTACCGGTTGGCCCAGACCGCCAGCGAGTCGTCGCCGGTCGTACGGAACGAGGAGTTGAACACCCGCGAGTTCCGCGTGCCGTTGGTGAAGTTGATGCCGTCGGCGTAGGTGTCGCGGATGCGCATGCCGCTGAACTGCAGCCCGTCCGCCGGGCCCCACAGGGCGGGGATGTTGTCGTAGTCGCGGCCGACCCACACCCCGACGTTGGCGTGTTCGATCCACACGTTGGTGATCTTCGTGTTCTTGCCGAACCGGCCGTTCAGCCCGACGCCGCCCTCCGCGCCGCCCGGACCGCCGCGGATGCGGCCGGAGCCGAAGATGGCGATGTCGGAGATCTGGACGTTGTCGTCGATGTCGAAGCCGAAGTTGCCCTCGTGCGGGTGGTTGATGCCGCCCGCCAGGTGCGGCTCGGTCAGGGTGTACAGCTGGGAGTGCCACATGCCCGCGCCGCGGATGGTGACGTCCCTGATGCCCACCTGGTTGTACTGGCCGCGGTTCAGCGGGTCGTCGGTGAGGATCTTCTGCTCCTGCCGCCACTGGCCCGGCGGGATCCAGACGCAGCCGATCACGCCGTTCTGGTCGTCGGTCACCGCCCGCTGGATGGCGGCCGTGTCGTCGACCCCGTCGTTGGGCACCGCGCCGTACGCCGTGATCGAGGTGCAGCCGGCCGGTTGGCTCGCCGGCGGCGCGACCTGCTCCAGGTCGACGAAGTCGATGACGTAGAAGGCCGCGGTGTCGCTCGCGTCGCGCTGCAACCGGAACTTCGTGCCCGCCGGGTAGGTCTGCGGCAGCAGGGCGTGCGCCTCGTCGAACAGCCGCCGCGCGTCGGCCTGCGGCGTGTTCGTCAGCCCCTCGGGGTCGTCGGTGTTCCCGTACAGCCAGCTGTGCCGGGACGAGAGCGTCAGTTTCTGGACGAAGGCGTCGTCGACGTACAGGCTGATCGTGGCGTCGATGCCGCCGCCGTTCGGCGCGTCGGGGATGGAGTTGCGCACCACGATCGAGTTGGCCTGGTTCGTCGAGGTGAACTCGACGAACTGACCGGTGCCGTTCAGCCGCACCGACTTCCTTCCCGACGACTCGGTGGCGAAGTTGGTGTGCCCGAACGTCCGCAGCGGGTCGGCCTCCAGCAGGGTGCCCTGGTAGCGGGCGGCCTCGGCCTCGTACTCGACCCACGGCACGGCGGCGCCGCGCCCGACCACGATGGCCTGCGAGAACGTGTTGTTGTTCTCGTTGGTCTCGGCGACGACGCCGGTCGCGTCGGCGGTGGCGGTGATCGTCGCGCCGCCGTCGGCCGCGGTCCAGCTCCCGCCGACGGCGACGGAGACCGTGGCCCCGGCGGCGATCGAGGGAGTGGAGCCGTTGAGCGTCGTGCCGCCCACCACCACGCGGGTGACCGTGGTCGCCCCCGTGGCGGTGGTCCCGCGGTTCTTCACCGACACCGTGAACGTCACCGGTGTCCCGGCCGCCGGGTTCTGCGGGTTGGGGGTGACGCCGAGGACCTGCAGGTCGGGACCGGGAGCCTGCGCGACGACCAGCGACGACGAGGCGTTCAGCAGGTTGTTGTTCTCGTTCTGCTCGAAGACCGTGTTGTCGGCGTCCACTCTGGCGCTGACCGTGTACGTCCCCTCGGCGCGCGTGCCGACGGCATGGGTGACGGTCGCGGTGCCGCCCGGCGGCAGGGCGGGGACGGCCGGGGCGCCGGCCAGCGCGCCGCCGACGTAGAGGTTCACGCTGTCGGCGGCCGAGGCGGCGGTGCCCGCGTTCTTGACCGTGGCCGACAGCGTGATCGTGTCCGTCTCGGTCGGGGAGGCCGGGGTCCACGACAGGTTCGTGACGGTGAGGTCGGGGTTCGGCGCAGGGACGCCGATGACCTGGAACTCGGCGACCTGGCCGCCCGGCGCGCCGGTGTTGCTCGCGAACCTCAGCTGGACGTCGGCGACGGTCGCGGACAGATCGATCGTCACGGAGTTGCCGGAGGCCGGGTTGAAGGTGTAGTCGGCCGCCGGCTTGAGGGTCTGGTACGTCGTCGCACTCTGCTCGCGGCCCAGGATCTGGATGTTCTGCGTGCGCGTCGCCCAGGCCAGGTCGGGATTGAGCTTGAGCACGACCGCGCTGACGGTGGCGTTGGCGCCGAGCTTGACGGTCAGCGTGTTGGGATACGCCCCCGGGTCGGCCTCCCAGTAGGTGGCCGGGTTGTTGTCGTTGGCGTTGGCCGCGACGAACGTGTACACGTGGCCCGACTCGACCATCTCCTTGCCGATGGCCAGGTTGGAGCCGGGGTCGCCGGTGCCGTCGCGGGTCACCGCGTTGCTGTCGGCCGACTGGTTGCCCGCCGCGTCCCTGGCCCGGACGACGTACGTCACGGTCGCCGACGCCGGCTGGGTGTCGGTGTAGGTGAGCACGTCGCCCGCGACGCTGGCCCGTAGCCGGCTGTTGGCGTAGACGTCGTAGCCGGTCACGGCCACGTCGTCCCTGGAGGCGTTCCAGGTGAGCTTGATCTGGCCGGAGGCGGGCTGCGTGTAGGTGAGGTTGGTGGGGGCGCTCGGCGGCTGGGTGTCGGCCTCGGTGCCGCTCGCCGCGTAGATCTCGAACTCGGAGATCTGCGCGGCGGGCCAGCCGGTGTTGGCGGTGACGTTCACCCGCCAGAACCGGTGCGTCGCGGCGGTGAAGTCGATGGTGACCTTGTTGTCGGTCGCCGGGTCGAAGGTGTAGCCGGCCGAGGCCACGACGGTGCTGAAGGCGGAGCCGTCCGCGCTGCCCTGCACCGAGAGCGTCTGGGTGCGGGTCTGCCAGACGCTCGGCGAGGGCACCTTGAGGACGATCCGGTCCACGCTCCTGGCGGTGCCGAGGTCGACCTGCGCCCACTGCGGGAAGCTGTTGTTGGCGCTCTCCCAGTAGGTGTCCTGGTTGCCGTCGTTGAGGGCCGGCACGGGATAGCCGGCCGTGGAACTGCTGGCCTGGGTCGCCTTGCCCGGCGACAGGTTGGGCCCTCCCGCGGCGGCGGCCGGGACGACCCACGCCAGGAGGGTGAGCATGCCGGCGACGACCAGGGTCGCGAGCAGCCGTAACGGTCCGTGCGATGTCCTCATTCGCGCTCTTCCATCTCTCGTACGGGGACGGCAGGCCGGTGCGGGAGGACGTGCGGTCTCCACGGCCACCGGTGGCGAATGCACGGACGCGATGCACTCAGGGTGTTGCGGTGAACGGCAAAGGTTTTGACGCGACTTGCACAGTTATTGCAGTAGTTTGGCCAGATGTTACATAGGCGCTACTGCGCCGTCAACGCTCCGAAAAGGCGACGGTGAAGCCGGGGGCGGCGGCGCGCTCGGCGCCGCCCCGCCTGAGCAGGCGCACCGTACATCGGGCCGCAGGCCGAGGCGCGACCCGGGACTGCGCCGTTTCAGAGCGTGCGGCGGAGCCATTCCTCCACGCCCGCCACGTGGACCGTGGCCCACGCCCTGGCCACCTCCGGCCTCCGGGCCGCGATCGCGTCGCAGATCATGACGTGCTGCTCCCGGGTGTCGTCGAGCGCCCCCTCCTGGGTGAGGCCGCGCCACACCCGGGCCCGCGTCGTCGGCCCGGAGAGGCTGTCGATCAGCGAGCACAGCACGGGATTGCCCGACCCCGCCGCGATGTGCTGGTGGAACCGCAGGTCGTTGGCGACCAGCTCCTCCACGCTGGGATCGGCGGGCAGCGCGCCGAGGATGGCGCGGAGTTCCTTGACGTCCTCGTCCGGCATGTTCATCGCGGCCATCGCGGTGGCGGCGGGCTCCAGGACCCGCCGTACCTCCAGGAACTGCAGCACGGTGTCGTCGCGGTGGAAGTCCACGACGAACGACATCGCCTCAAGGAGCAGGTGGGGCTGGAGGCTGGTGACGTAGGTGCCGTCGCCCTGCCGCACGTCGAGTACGTTGATCAGGGCGAGGGCGCGTACGGCCTCCCGGAGGGAGTTGCGGGACAGACCGAGCCGTTCGGCCAGATCGGCCTCCTTCGGCAGCCGGTCACCCGGAGCGAGCTCGCCCGACGTGATCATCTGCTTGATCTTGTCGATCGCCGCGTCCGTGACCGCCACGGAGCCTCCTCCAGTGTTTCCTCGCGAACGAGGCCGCATACATCGGATGTCTAGCAGTCTAGGGGCCGCGCCGAGCGTGCCGTCCGGGTTGTCGCCCCTGCCTCCACTGCCGCCCACCGTCGACCCCGGCAGGAGGAAGCCGCCTTGAGGGGTCGGTCCGGAAACCAGCCAGAAGGTGTCACGAGCGGTTCCGGAAACTTTCTCCTCGTCGGGCCGAGGCGGTGCTTGTACGCTGCACTGACGTGTCAACGGCCGGGGTAACTTTCCTGCCCCCATGGCCGGCGGTCCGCCGCGACCGCGGTCTGGATGAACGTTTCATCCCGCACAACCACGGGCCCGGGCGCCCACGGCGTGTCGTGGCAGATGAGACCGTTTGCGCGGACGTGACGGCGGCGACGGGCGGAGGCCGCCGCCTTGACAGGGGCTCGCCGCCTCGGATTTGCTCCCGCGCACCACCACCTCCCGCCGGCACGAGGAGAGGAGCGAACGTTTCCTGCTCGATGTTAGCGCTAACAGCTGCTGTCGAACCGTCCGGCTCGTCCTGCGACGAGCGCGTCCTCATGTGACGAGCCGGCTCCGGCCGCGCCGCCGGTGACGCACCGGCTCGTGCCTCACGGCCAAGCCCTGCCGCGGAGCACGGGCGGAGCCTCGCCGGCTCCATCCTCCGGAGACCACTCGCAGGTTCGGACCTGCCAGGAGGCCCGGAGGTCGCTCCACCCGCGGAGAATCCGCACGCGCTCGGAATCCGCCGTCCGAAGGCGGGCATCCACCGCGACGCCGGACGGAACGGCCCGCCGTGTCCCACCTTCACAGGAGAGAAGATGCACTCACCCCCCGCTCGCGTGGCGGTGGCCGGCGACGCTCGCCGGCCACCCTCGTCACGTGTCTGCTGGCGGCGCTCGCGACCGTCCTCGCCACCGCCCTCACCTGGGTGGCGCCGGCGTCGGCGGCGAGCGTCGACACCAACGCCTGGTACGTCCTGGTCAACCGCAACAGCGGCAAGGCCCTGGACGTCTCCAACTTCTCGACGGCCGACGGCGGGTCGCTCGTGCAGTGGTCCCGCACCGACGCCAACAACCAGCAGTGGCGCTTCGTCGACTCCGGCGGCGGCTACTACCGCCTGCAGTCACGCCACTCCGGCAAGGTCCTGGACGTCTACAACTTCTCCACCGCCGACGCCGCCGACGTCGTGCAGTGGAGCGACCACAACGGCACCAACCAGCAGTTCCAGCTCGCCGACTCGTCCGGCGGCTACGTACGGCTGATCAACCGCAACAGCGGCAAGGCCGTGGAGGTCCAGAACGCCTCCACCGCGGACGGCGGCAGGATCGTGCAGTACACCGACTGGGGCGGCAACAACCAGCAGTGGCAACTTGTCCGCGTCGGGAGCGTCTCCGACCCCTCGCCCTCTCCGAGTCCTTCACCGTCGCCGTCGCCGTCGCCGTCGGGTGGGCCGTGGCCGCCGTCGTCGACCTACTCCAATCCGGTGTTGTGGGAGGA
>NZ_MWJN01000132.1:0-21758 GCF_002027145.1 Microbispora sp. GKU 823
GGGAGCGGGCGCCGCGACGACCCTGCGGGCCCCGGCGACGCGCGCGATCTGCACGGCGGCCTGCCCGACGACGCCGCCCGCGCCCAGCACCACCACCTGCTCGCCGGGGGCGAGCTCACCGCGCCAGGTCAGCGCCATGTGCGCGGCGACGGCCGAGAGCCCGAGCGCGGCCACCGCGACCGGGTCGGCCTCCGCGGGCAGTTCGACGAGGTCGCGCGCGGGCACGGCCGCCACCTGCGCCATGCTGCCGTCGCCCGGGGCCATCCCGGCCGAGGTCGCGAACCACACCGGCCGCCCGTCCGCGACGCCGGCCCCCTGCACCCCGGCACGTACGGCGTTCGCGGCCGGCCGAAGTAGGACGTGCCGGTCGCGCAGAGCAGGTCGAGCGGCGTGACGGGCGCGGCGACGACCTCGACCAGCGTCTCGCCGGGCCCGGCGACGGGCACGGGCAGGTCGGCCACCAGCGGCGGCCTGCCGGGTTCCACGATCTGTACTGCGCGCATGTCCCACCTTCCGCTGAAGCACGTCGTCATCGGGGACGGCCGCCGGGCACGCCCCGCACGGCGTGCCCCGGCGCCTCGCCGCCCCGGCCCGCCCCCGGGGCGGCGGGCGGGTCCGATCACGTCGCGATGTCGGGGTACGGCATCGTCATGTGGGCCAGCCGCCGGGCGTACTCGGTCTGGAAGCCCATCGGCTCGTGGTCGCGCTCGAACATCGCGATGAACAGCGTGAGCGTGAGGAACGGGTGCGCGCCCAGCTCGAACAGCCTCGGGTAGTCGTGGCCTGCCAGGGCCTCGCGCTCGGCGTCCTCGAAGCGCAGCCAGGTCGACGCCTCCCCGCCGTGACAGCTCAGCAACCGGTTGGCGTAGTCGGCCTCCCACCACTCCACCGTGCCGCGGGGGTCCTCGCGGTAGCGCTCGACCAGTTCCGGATCGCGGTCGACGGTGAACAGGAACTTGTTCAGCAGGTACTTGCTCACGCCACGCCTCCGTTGGGATACCAGGTGAAGTAGGCCTCCATGGTGTGGAACAGGTCGTAGGTGTCGACGTAGTCGGCCTTGGCGCCCTCGCCGGCCACGCCCATCATCAGCATGAAGTCCATGAAGCCGTGGGTGGCGTTGCCGGGCAGGTGGAGGCTGTCGAGGGTGACCTCCGACAGGCAGCCCTCGATGTCGCCGGAGGAGATCCACTCGACCGCCTTGCGGTCGAACTCGGGATCGGGCCCGTGCGGGCCGAACTGGCGCGGCCCGCCGAGCTCCAGCGACAGGTGCCCGGTGCCGATCACCGCCACCCGCTTGTCCGCCGGCCACGACTCCACCAGCTCGCGGATCGTACGGCCGAGCTGCACGAACCTCTTCGGCTGCGGCAGCGGCGGGGCGAAGATGTTGGTGTAGACCGGCACGATCGGCAGGTCGTTCTGCGGGCGCAGCGTGATGATCGGGCAGGTGATCGAGTGGTCGATCCGCAGCTCGTTGGAGAAGGCCAGGTCGAAGCCGGCGTCCAGGCCCTCCCGCAGGATGTACGCCGACAGGTCCTCCTGGCCGGTGAAGAACATGCGGGGCAGGCCGAACTCGCGTTCCTCGTTGTACCAGTTCGCGTCGTAGAAGGGCGCCTTGCCGACGAGGAACTGCGGCATGTTGTCGAGCCAGAGCTGGTGGAAGTGGTCGGAGCCGACCATGACCAGCACGTCGGGCCGCGCCTTGGTCAGTGTCTCCCGGAACGCCTCGACCTTGCGCACCCACTCGTCGGCGAACGGCGGGCGGTCCTGGCCGGTGGCGGTGCTGGCGCGGTAGTAGAACGGATGATGGGTGGACGCGATCACCGCGACCAGTTCAGCCATGCGAACCTCCAGTGGCGTCAGGGGCGTAGGGCTCGGGGTCGACGGACCGGTTGTTGAGGTCCACCGACAGGAAGATCTCGTTGGCCACCGGGCGGCGCAGCTCCTCGGCGAGCTGCCCGATCAGGCCCGCCGTACGGGCGAGCAGGGCGAAACCGCGCAGAAGTTCGAGCGGCAGGCCGAGGTCGGCGAGCGCCGCGCCGCACACACCCGCGCCGTTGAGCGGCAGCTTCCTGCCCAGAACCTCGGGATGCACGCGGCCGATCGCGGCGAACAGCGACAGGTGCGGCCCGAACAGGTTCTCCTCGGCGGCGATCGCCAGCAGCCGGGGCGTGCGGGGGTCGCCCTCCTTGTGCACGTGGTGGCCGAGGCCGGGGATGAACCGCCGCGCCTGCCGCCGGGCCCGTACGGTCTCCAGGGCGAGCGCGTCCCAGCCGGCGTCGTCGGACGGCGGTGGCCCCTCGTGGGCCGCCAGCACCTCGTGCAGGAACCGGCCGCAGTCCTCGGTCACGCCGAGGAAGCGCGACCCGCCGCCGAGCAGCCCGGCCGCGAGCGCGCCCTGGATCGAGTCGGGCGCGGACAGGTACGTCAGCCGGGTGACGATCGCGGTCGGGGTGAACCCGTGGTCGGCCAGCGCGGCGAGCACGGCCTCGAACACCCGGGTCTCGCCCGGCGTGGGCCGCCGCTGGGCGGCGAGCCAGAACGCGAGCTCGCCGAACCCGATCTTCCCCATCACGTCCTCGGCGAGGTCGCAGCCGAGCAGGGTGATCGACTTCAGTGAGGACGCCCCCAAGGCCGTGGGATACGACGGCCGCTCGATCATCTCGGGCCGGTCAGACATCGTCCTTCTCCTCCCGCATCAGCCATTCGCGCAGCTCGTCCCCGTGCTCGTCCAGCTCCGGCGGCGGCAGCCGGTAGGCGGCGGGGGTCGCGGAGAACCGGATCGGGTGGCGGGTGGTCGGGACCGCGCGGTCGCCCTCGCCCACCTCCACGATCGGGTCGAGCCCGAAACGCTCGGCCATGGCGAACCCGCCGTCGATGGTGTTGATCGGGCCGCACGGCACTCCCGCGGCGACCAGCAGTTCGAACCACTCGAGCGCGCCGCGCGTGGCCAGCCGTCCGACCAGGATGGGCCGCAGTTCCTCGCGGCGCGCGGTCCTGTCCGCGTTGCGCGCGAAGCGCGGGTCGTCGGCGATCTCCGGGATGCCGAGCACCTCGCACAGCTTGCGGAACTGGCCGTCGTTGCCCGCCGCGACGATGATGTCGTTGTCGGCCGTGGGCAGCGGCTCGTACGGGAACACGCTCGGGTGGGCGTTGCCCATGCGGTAGGGGACGACGCCGCCGGCGACGTACGCGGAGCTGTGGTTGACCAGGCCGGTCAGCGCCGAGGACAGCAGGTTGACCTCGACGTGCTGGCCCTGCCCGGTGGCGTCGCGGTGCCGCAGCGCGGCGAGGATGCCGATGGCGGCGTGGTTGCCCGCCATGACGTCGAAGACCGAGATCCCCGCGCGGTACGGCGGCCCCTCGGGGTCGCCGGTGAGGCTCATCAGCCCCGACATGGCCTGCACCATGAGGTCGTAGCCGGGCACGTCGCGGCCCGCGCCGGAGCCGAACCCGCTGATCGAGGCGTACACCACGCCAGGGTTGGCCGCGCTCACCGAGGCGTAGTCGAGGCCGTACTTGGTCAGCCCGCCGGGCTTGAAGTTCTCCACCAGCACGTCGGCGCGGCGGGCCAGCTCACGGGCCACCTTCGCGTCGCCGGAGTCCCGCAGGTCGAGCGCGATCGACCGCTTGCCGCGGTTGACCCCCAGGTAGTACGTCGACACGTCGCCGCGCACCGGCGGCATCCAGGTGCGGGTGTCGTCTCCCTTGGGCCCTTCGACCTTGACGACCTCGGCGCCCATGTCGGCCAGCAGCATCGTGGCGTACGGCCCGGCCAGGACCCGCGAGAAGTCGGCCACCAGCACGCCCGACAGCGGCCCGCCTCCCCGCTCGGGCGCGGTGTCGTCTGTCATCCGGCTCCCCCTCCTTGCTTTCGCGGCAATGTCCGCTGAACGGACATGAGTCCGTGACGCCGATTCTGGCACAGGCGACCCCTTCGTCAAATGCCAGACCGGCTCTTCATCGCGAGACGATGCGGGAAACCCATGGTTGACAGCAGGGGCGGTGCTCGCGAAAGTAACAGCGGAAGCAGCACTGACCGTATAGCGGACAACTGTTCGGAGATAGTGGAACGCGCTCGGCCAGTGGGACCCGGCCAGCGGGAAGGTGAGGAGTTCGACGATGAGCGAGCCGACCGATTTCGGGCCGGACCGGCCCGTGCTGCTGCGTGGCGGCACGGTGCTGCCGATGGACGACGGGCACAGCGTGCTGCCCCGCACCGACGTCCTCGTCGTCGGCGACCGGATCGCGGAGGTGGGGCCGGACCTGCCCGCGCCGGACGGCGCCGTCGTCGTCGACGCCACCGACGGCATCGTCATGCCCGGCATGATCGACACTCACCGGCACATGTGGCAGACGGCGATGCGCGGCTACGGCGCCGACTGGACGCTGACGCAGTACTTCGTCTGGTACTACCTGGAGTACGGCAAGCTGTGGCGGCCCGAGGACGTGCACGCCGGCAACCTGCTGGCCGCGATCGAGGCGATCGACGCCGGGGTCACCACGGTCGTGGACTGGTCACACGGGCTGCGGACCGTGGACCACGCCGACGCGGCCGTGGACGCGCTGCAGGCGGTGCCCGGCCGGTTCGTGCTGGCCTATGGCAACATCCAGGCGCCGCCCGCCGAGTGGACCGGCGCGCCGGAGTTCCGCGACTTCGTCCGGCGCCGCATCACGGGCGACGACATGCTGGGCTTCCAGATCGCCTTCGACGTCACCGGCGACCCGGCCTTCCCCGAGAAGCCGGCCTTCGAGGTGGCCCGCGACCTCGGCGTCCCCGTCACGACCCACGCGGGCGTGTGGGGCGCGACCAGCGACGACGGCATCCGCCTCATGTACGAGAACGGCTTCATGACGCCCGAGACGGTCTACGTCCACGCCGCCTCGCTGTCGGCCGACTCCTACCACCGCATCGCCGCCACCGGCGGTTCGATCTCGGTCTCCACGGAGAGCGAGCAGAGCGCGGGCCAGGGCTACCCGCCCACCTGGGCCATCCGCGCGCACGACATCCCGGTCTCGCTGTCGATGGACACCAGCGTCTGGTGGAGCGGCGACCTGTTCTCGGCGATGCGCACCACGCTCGGCGCCGACCGTTCCCGGGAGCACATGGAGGCGCACGCCAAGGGGGAGACGGTCACCCACTGCAGCCTGCGCGCCGACCAGGTCGTGGACTGGGCGACGCGCGGCGGGGCCCGCGCCATCGGCCGGACCGACGACCTCGGCAGCATCGAAGCGGGCAAGAAGGCCGACATCGTGCTCATCAAGAACGACGCGTCGCCCGTGTCGTTCCCGCTGCTCAACCCGTACGGGCACGTCGCGTTCCAGGCGCAGCGCGGCGACGTGCACACGGTCCTCGTGAACGGCCGCGTGGTGAAGCACGAGCACCGCCTGGTGGGCGTGGACCTCGCCGCGGCCCGCCGCGAGGTGGAGCGGACGGTCGAGTACCTGCGCTCGACGCTGGGCGATGAGGCGTGGCAGAAGGGGATGAACCCCGACATCCCCGAGACGAAGATCCTCGACAACCCCTACACGTACACCGACTACCACAGCGCCGCGACGCACAGCCGTTGATCCCTCGGAAATTCATGATTGTTTAGCCGTCTATGTGAAATTTGCTCACCAGTGGGGTTAGGGTGGTCAGCCACCCGCGGAAGCCGTGGAGGTTTCCCCCGAAACGACCGCTGGGAGTTATCTCACATGCAAGGGCGCGTCCCGTCACAGACGAGCCAGGATGATCGGTTCCCGCAGGAGATCCTCTCCAGTCAGGAGGAGCCGCCCCGCACGACCAGGAACAGGAAGCCCGTCGTCATCGCCGCCGCGGCCCTGGTGGCCGTGCTGGCCGCCGGGGGAGCGGGCTTCGCGCTCCGCGGCGGCTCGGGCCCCGCGGACCCGCCCGCCGCGGGCGGCGCGCGGCAGTCGGCGGCCCCCGCCCAGGACGACGCCGCCGGTTCGCCGCGGAGGGCGGACAGGACGCGGAGGCCGGCGGACCAGGGCTCAGAGAATCAGGACGCGGCGGGATCAGGGCGCGATCGGGTCCGGGCGGGGACGGCTCCGGCGGAGCGCAGGCGCCCGGCGGGGGGCGGCGCGGACACCGCCTCCGGCTCCTCGGGGCGGCGGCTCCTCCTCGGGGGGGAAGAGCTCCGGTGCGGGCCGGGCCGGGACCGGCTCGTCGGGCAAGACGGGCGGCGCCTCGAAGGGCGGTGGCGGCCAGGACCAGGGTGAGGTGCCGTCGGGCGCCGACGGAGCCCCGGGGCTCATCCCCGGCGCCTGCGCCGCATCCGGCTGCTGAATCCGCACCGCCTGCCGGACTGCAAGGGGCGCGCGGGCTCCGCACTCGTACGTGAGGTGAGGGCCCGCCCGCCTGCCGGGGCAGGGCCGTCGCCGCCGTGTGCGCGGTGAGAGGCCGGGTGAGGCGGGGATCAGGAGGACGGGCCGGGCCAGCCGAGCGGGAAGGCGATGCGGGCGGGCGGTTCGCCCGCCGCCTCGTTGAACTCCCGCATGGCGATGATGAGGGCCTGCCGCTGGGACGCCGGCATCCGCGTGAGGATCGCGGCGATCTCCTCCTTGCGCCGGGCGGTGACCTCGTCCACGATCCGCCGTCCGTTGTCGGTCAGCCGCAGCAGCGTCTCCCGCCGGTTCTGCGGATTCACCTCACGCTTCAGCAGTCCGGCGATGGCGAGGCGGCCCGCCATGCGCATGGCGGTCGACGGGTTCACGCCGAGCTTGTCCGCCAGCGTCACCAGCTTGGTCTCGCCCTGGCCGACCACCAGCAACATGCGGAACTGCGGCAGGGTCACCCTGTCCTCGGCGGCGGCGAGGGATCGCGCCGATATCGAGACGAGCACGCGCGAGGCGGTGAGCACGGCGGTGGTGACGGCCTCCAGGTCGTCGCCGGTCGGCTCCTCGTCCGCTTCCATTGCCATCAGAACCTCGGCAGGGGGCCGTCGCCTTCAAGCATGCCGTCCCTGTCTGGTGTTCTTTCTGGGTTCATCGCGGATGCCTTTCACCAGTGGATTGGATGGGCGGCGCTTTCATGGTGATCCTGTGACTGGTCAGGTGGGCGACCCCTGATGGGGACGTGTCACCTCGGGTGCAACGCGGTGCGGGGACCGCGGGCGGCCGTTCCGGCTGCAGGCCGGCGGGGCTGGTCTCGTCGAGATACCAGAAGCTCACGTCCGTCGAAGTCGCGCGGAGGAGATGGCCTGCTGTTGTTGACCGGTGATTCCGCGCTTCCTGTCTCCGGTTTTGTCGGCGCCTTCCGGTACCGTGGTGGTCTGATTACGGAGCGTGGGAGGAACGCTGGGGGGTGGGTGTGCGCCGGTCGTTCACGTTCCTGCTGCGCCCCACCCGTAAGCAGGCCGCCGCGCTTGCCGCGTGCCTGGAGGATCACCGGGTTTTGTACAACGCCGCTTTGGAGCACCGTCGTACGGCCTACCGCAGAGCCGGGGTGACGGTCCGGTACGGCGACCAGTCGGGCGAGTTGAAGCACATCCGCGCCGATGACCCAGGCGGTCAGGGCCGGTGGTCGTTCTCCTCTCAGCAGGCTACGCTGCGGCGGTTGGACAAGGCGTTCGCTGCATTCTTCACGCGGGTCCGCGAGGGCCGTACGCCGGGGTTCCCGCGTTTCAAGGGGCGTGGCTGGTTCGACACGGTGACCTGGCCCAAGGACGGCGATGGGTGCCGGTGGGACTGTCAGCCCGAGCACCCGTCCGCGACCTACGTCCGCCTTCAGGGCATCGGGCACGTCCGGGTCCACCAACACCGGGCCGTGAAAGGCCGGGTGAAGACGATCAGCGTGAAACGGGAAGGAACCCGCTGGTATGTGATCCTGTCCTGCGACGATGTGCCCGCCGGGCCGCTTCCGCAGGCGGGTGCGGCCGTGGGCGTGGACATGGGCGTGGCGTCGCTGGTCACGACCAGTGACGGTGACTCCCTGGACAACCCGCGCCATCTGGCCTCCTCCGCCGGGCGTCTGGCGGTGGCCCAGCGGGCTCTGGCCCGGAAGAAGCGGGGGTCCAGGCGGCGGCGCAAGGCGGTGGCGCGGGTGGCGGCACTGCACGCGAAGGTGCGCAGGCAGCGCCTGGACTACGCGCACAAGGCGGCGCTGACCCTGGTCCGCGACTATGACGTGATCGTGCATGAGGACCTGCGGATCGCGAACATGACCCGGTCCGCGTCCGGCACGATCGAACGACCCGGGCGGAACGTCGCTGCCAAGTCGGGGCTGAACCGGAGCATCCTGGACGCGGGTTGGGGGGTGTTCTTGCGTGTCCTCGCGCACAAGGCTGAAAGCGCCGGTCGCGAGCTGATCGCGGTGAACCCCGCCGGCACCTCCCGCACCTGCTCGCGGTGCGGGCACTGCGCGAAGGACAACCGCCGCACCCAAGCCGAGTTCGCCTGTACGGCGTGCGGGCATACCGCGCACGCGACGTGAACGCGGCCACCAACATTCTCAGGGCAGGGCTTGCCCTTCGCGACGCTGCGGAAGCGGCCTAGCGAGAAGCCGCTCCTTTCGGGTAGCGGAGGAGTCACAGGCACCGTTTTTACACGGTCCCTCTCGCGGCCATGTCATCGCACCGGCAATCATGCGTACGGCCGGCGCGGGCGATGCCGCGCCACAAGGAGACCCACAGGGGGTGCCACGGGGGTGCCACGGGGTGGCCGCGCTCACCCGAGCGAGGCCAGCAACTCGTTGCAGGCCTGGGCGCAGCGCCGGCACGCCTCTGCGCAGACCCGGCAGTGCTCGTGCACGTGGGCGTGCAGGCCGCACTCGTCGCCGCAACTGCGGCACGCCTGCGCGCACGCCTCGAGCTGGGCCCGCGTCAGGTTCGCGTCGTAGCCCGTGTGCCGCGACAGCACCCGGCCCGTGGTCGCGCAGATGTCGGCGCAGTCGAGGTTGGTGCGGATGCAGCGGACGAGTTCCGCCACCGCGTGCTCGCTCAGGCAGGCGTCGGCGCAGGCCGTACAGGTCTGGGCGCAGTCGAAGCAGGCCTCGATGCAGTTCGCGAGCGCCTGTCTGTCCACGCCGCCGAGGTCGGCGGGATAGGTCTCCAGCATCACTCCGGCGTGTCCCATGGCATCGCTCCTTCCGGTCTCGTGCGGACGTCTCCGTGAGGAGGCGGAGACCCCGCCGATGAGGTCGGGTCCGTGAGCCCCCCGGTGCCCGGCGGACGATCGGATCGCGTTCCTGACGACCGAAAAGCTCACCGCGTCTCGGGCCATACCCAGTGGCACGGTCGTAAACGGAGCTGATCCGGCCGGCCGGTGTGCTGATCGTCTTCCCGGGTAGTCGCAGGGGCACGGAAATCATGGAGGGACCATGGGCTGGAGCTACCGAAAATCGATCAAGATGGGACCGTTCAGGCTCAACCTCTCGCGCGGCGGCGTCGGGCACAGCTTCGGCGGACGCGCCTTCCGCGTGACCAAGACGGCGGACGGCCGGCGCACCCTCACCGTGAACCTGCCCGGCGGCTTCCACTGGAAGAAGACGCTCGACTAGCGGCAGGAGACGGCCGGCACGGCGGGCGCGACCCCCGGAGCGCGCCCGCGCTACCGACCTCGCTCGAAGTGCCCTGCTTCGGCGGGTCGCGGCCCCCCGCTGGGGCGGCCGGAATACGGCAGGACTCCGGCGCGGAAGGACCTGGCGCCGATGGCGAGGGGGCCTGGCCAGGCGTTCGATGACCGGTGCGCGCCGGCGGAAAACCCTTTGAGCCTTCCTTCCGGGTTCCCGTATGGTGCCTGCGGCCCCGTCGCAGTGAGGACAGAGGACAAACGCGCGTGACCCCGCCTGCTCTTTAGACCTGACACCTTCTTCCGCTCACCTTCACGCCGGCCCTGCCGCCGGCACTGCCGGGCTGCCCGTATGCGCCCGGTCATACGGCGTTTGAGGCCGCGCGCGATCGGCCTCGTGTCAGGTCTAGAGAGATCATGTCTTCACAACCTCATACTGTGCTGCCCTGGGTCGTCCGCCGGACCAGGCTGCCTCTGCTGTCGCTGCGATGCGTGGACTGCCGGTCGGAGTCGGCCACCACCGGCGAGGGCAGGTTCCGCGTCAACGCCAACGGAAAGCTGCTGGACGTGTGGCTGTTGGTCCGCTGCGTGTCCTGCGGCCGGACGAGCAAACTCACCGTGCACGAGCGAGCGCCGGCCGGCTCCTTCGATCCGGCCGAGCTCGACGGCTACCACGCCAACGACCCGGAGCTGGTGGCGTCCAGGCTGCTGGACCCGCTGCTCGCCCGGCGCAACCGCTTCACCCTGGACTGGAAGGGGGCCTGGCGGCTGGACATCCCGTCGGCATGGCTCGACGAGGAGTGGCCGGTCCAGGTGGAGGTCGTCTTCGAGGATCCGGTGCCGGTGCGCCCGGAGCGGCTCATCGCGCAGGGGCTCGGCCTCAGCAGGAACGAGGTGCTGCGCCGGGTCAAGTGCGATGTTCCGTTGCGCCGTCCGACGAGCGCCGGGTTCACCTTCACCGTGATGCCCGGGGACTAGCGGCGCGCCGATCCCTGCGAAGCATCCGTGCGAAACACGCCTCGCCCACGGGCGGCTCCGGCGGTCCGGAGTCGCCCCTGGGCGGTGCCGGCGGTCACGTCACTCCTTCGGATGCAGGGCCGACGGCTTGTGCACCGCCGTCCCGCCGCTCTTGTCGCTGCGCACGAGGAACTGCGGGTCCTCGGGGGAGGCGGCCACGGTGCGGCCCGCCTCCTCCGTGCGCTCGGTGATCTTCTTCTCGACCTTGCCGACCGCCTCGCCGCCGTGGCTCTTCCAGGTGACCTCGTCGCCCACCGACGGCTCTTCCTTCTTGTCCTTCTCGCCCATGCGCACCGCCCTACCCGGGGAAACGCGCGGTCCCCCCGACGGGACATCGGCATGCCTCCCTATCAGGCAAAATTCCGGGACGAAGCGCGTACGAGCCGGAGCCGGCCCGGTGGGGGATCTCCGCACTGTTGCCCGCGCGCCGGGATTACCCCGGTCCGTTGCCGCGCACGGTGGGAGCATGGGACGGACCGTGCGGCTGACCGCGACCGTCACTCCCGAGGACGGTGGCCTGTACTGCGCGCGGTGCGTCCAGGTCGAGGTGGCCTGCGAGGGACACACGGTCGACGAGGCGCTCGACCGGCTGCGGCGCGCACTGGAGCACTACTTCGAGCGCCGGCCCGCGCCGCACCCGCCCGCGCACCCGCCGATCGTGGTGCCGATCGAGGTCAGGCTGCCGGACTGAGCCCGCACCGAGGCCGCTTGCGGGCGCGATGGGATCTTTGCGGGTGAAGCTCCCGATCATCATGCTTGACCGGACATTGGTCGTCGGATGCGTGATCACTCCCCGGCACGGCGCTTACCGTCGTGCTCGTACCATCCATGACCTCGGGGGAGTCTCATGCCTCTCTGTACAGCCGTACTGGCCGCCGCCCTGCTCTCCGGGCCGGCCGCCGTGCCGCCGGACCCGGCCCCGCCCGGGACGACGGGCCGCCACGAACAGCAACAACGCCGCGCCGTCGTCCACGGGCCGGCCGCAACTCGCGTCGCTGCCCGGCATGGCGCCGCAGGCCGGGGAGTTTCCGTTCGCCCTCCCCCAGGCGCCGCCATGGATGGCTCCCAGCGGGACGGACGGCAGGCGCGACGACAGCACCGCCGCTCCCGAATCGCCGTCCGGGGCGAGCGGCCCCGGGGCCTCCGGCGCGTCCACCAGGCCGGGTACGGACACCGCCGGACGGCCCGCCGTGACGGCGGGCGGCACGGCGAGCGACAGGCCGGCCGGGACGGAGTCCGAGACCAGGTACGTTCCGGTGATCGATCCCAAGACACGCGACGTCTTCATCCAGCCCGTCTTCGCTTCCGGCGAGTCCGGGCAGGCGCCGCAGCCGTTCACCTTCCGCCCGGTGCAGGGGGTCCAGTCGACCAGGTCCTACCCGCAGCCAAGGGCGGAGCAGAAGGCGGCGCCGCAGACGGCACGCCACAAGACGATCGCCCGGCCACGCCAGCATCAGCGGCCGCGCGACTGATGGGCCCGCCCCAGACGGCCTGATGGAAGAGGCCCGTGTGACCGGCCCGTCTGAACGGCCCGCCACACCGGTCCTGAGCCGGTGTGGCGGGCTCTTCCGGTGTCGCCGTCCGCAGGGGTCGAAAAGGCGCGGGCGGTCGTGCGGGTGGCACGCCCGGCACCGCGTCCGGTCCCAGGACCGATCGGTGCGTCCGTTCCGTGTCTCATCACGCACCTGACCCGCCACCCAGCAACGACCTTTCCACGACTAAGGAAGCACGATCATGAATACCCGTCTGCTCGCCCTTGCCGCCCTGACCGCGGCGCTTTCGATGTCCGCGGCGTGCGGTAGCCAGGGCGGCGGCAACCCCGCGGCTCCGGTCGCGGCCAACGAGACCGCCACGGACATGGCCAGCGAGACCCCCAGCGCCGAGGCGAGCGAGAGCCCCTCCGCGACCCCGTCGCCGTCGGTCGCCGGTTCGCCCGTCGGGGCGGGATGCTCCTCGCTGCCGGCCTCGGGTAAGGGCAGCCCCGCCGAGCTGGCCAAGGTGCCGGTCGGCACCGCGCTGTCCGACATCCCGTCGCTGTCCACGCTCGCGCGCGTGGTGAAGAAGGCCGGGCTGGCCGAGACGCTCAACTCCGCCCAGGACATCACGGTGTTCGCGCCGACGAACGACGCGTTCAGTAAGATTCCGAAGAACCAGCTCGACCAGCTGATGTCGAACCGCAAGTCGCTCAGGGGACTGCTGGCCTACCACGTGGTCAAGGGACGCAAGGCGCCGGCGGACATGCACGGCGAGCTGACCTCCCTCGAGGGCCGCAAGCTCACCGTCTCGGGGTCCGACTCCAGCCTCAAGGTCAACGATGCCGCCGTGACCTGCGGGAACATCGCGACGAGCAACGCCACTGTCTACCAGGTCGACAAGGTCCTCATGCCGAGGTAACCGGCCGTCGTCCTGAGACACCTTCACGGGGGTGAGCCGCTCGCGGCTCACCCCCATTCTGTTCGCCGCGGGGATACGCCCCGTCGCCCGGTTCCGGCACTTCAGCGATAAATAAGCACGTACGCCTTCTCCGGGCCTATTCCGACTTTTATGGCCACCAGGCCTTTTGGTCCCGTCT
The DNA here is from genome assembly GCF_002027145.1 of Microbispora sp. GKU 823. Taxonomy (NCBI): domain Bacteria; kingdom Bacillati; phylum Actinomycetota; class Actinomycetes; order Streptosporangiales; family Streptosporangiaceae; genus Microbispora; species Microbispora sp. GKU 823. Next base: position 13,097 of record NZ_MWJN01000132.1, read on the forward strand.
GGTGGTGTTTCCGCATGTGGCGAGCAGGGGCGGCGTGGGGCCTATGTCCTGAAGCGGCTGATCCTCTTATTTGACCGGACACTGAGCGTCGGGTCCGTGATGGCCCGGCATCGTGCGCTTACCTTCGTCCTTGTACCGTCCATCAGATTTCGGGGGAAATTCTCATGCCTCTTTGCACTGCCGTACTCGCCGCGGCTCTCCTGTCCGGTCCCGCGCCTGCGGATCCGGCTCCGCTGTCCGCCAAGGAGCCGATGTCGCCCGGCAAGCAGATCGCCGCCATGGCGATGAACCACCCGGAGGAGCCCGACTTCGTCGCCTCCAAGGCCCTGGACATCCTGGACAAGGGCGCGAAGGTCGGCCCGTTCTTCCCGGCGGACGACGAGTCCGACAACCGGGCGAACGGCCCGGCGGCGAACGGCCAGAGCGCCCAGGGCCCGACGGCCGGCAGGCAGGCGCCCGGCGGCGGCACGGCCGACAGCCGGCAGGCGGCACGCAGCCGGCCGGAGGCCCCGCAGGGGGCAACCCGCTGGCCGGCGTCCCGGTGGTGGGCGGCAGGCCCGCCGGCGGCCCGATGAACGGGAACCAGGCGAACGGCTCGCAGCCGGGCTCCATGTTCACGATGCCCGCCACCGGCAAGAACAACAGCCAGCGCTCGCCGCAGGACGTCTTCCTTCACCCCACGTCCAACCAGCCGACGTACACCAAGCTGTCCGGCAACGACTTCGCGGGCAAGCCGCCGAGCAAGCAGGCCGACGACGAGGACGCCGGCGCCTGGGCGCGGCCGCTCCAGGGGTGGGGCATGCCGAAGGCGGGCAAGGCGAAGCACGCCGTCAAGGCCAAGCCCAAGGCCCAGGTCAAGGCGCAGCCCAAGGCGGCCGCCGACGACTTCTGGAACATGCCGGGCTGGGACTGAGCGCCCGCGCCGCGGTGAGGTGACGCGGTGGCACGACGGAGGGGTGAGCCGGGCCGGCTCACCCCTCATCCTTGTCCGCGGGCCCTGGCGGCGTGACCCAGGTCGACGACCTCCACCAGGTCGGCGAGATCGACGTGGGCCGCCACCTCCGCGACCGAGGCGCAGTAGCCGATGTGGTAGCCCAGGTGCCGTACGCGCAGCAGCGGGCGGCCCTCGATGACGACCGGGTCCACCTCGTGCCCCTCCGAGCTCACCCACCTGCGCATGCGGGGAAGAGTAGGAAACGCCAGGTCACGGGCGGGTAAACGGGTCAGTGGCGAGCCTGGGGACGAGCCAATGCGGACACAAGACTGCAAAATCGGCGAAAACCGGCTCGATCTCCGGGTATGGGGGCAACCGTCGGGACCGAGGGGACCGGGGCCGGGGTGATCGGCATGACGAGCGGGTGGACGTTCGAGGGGCAGCCCAGCGCCATCGGTGGAGGCGCCATGACGCTCGTGGCCGGGGGATCGTTCTGCGTGTCGGCCCGCAACGGCGACATCCTGCCCGGGGCGGCGCAGGGGATCTACTACGCCGACACCCGGCTGCTGTCCCACTGGGAACTGCGCGTCGACGACGGCCCGATCGAGGAGCTCCAGGTGGTGACCGGCGAGCCGTACCACGCGACCTTCGTCGGCCGGGCGGCGCCGCGGCCGGGGCAGGCGGAGAGCACGCTGCTGGTCGTGCGCGACCGGTACGTCGGCGGCGGGCTGTCGGAGGACGTCACCATCCGCAACATGTCCCATGAGCGGCCGGCTGCATGGTGACCCTGCACATCGGCTCCGACGTGTGCGACCTGTTCGAGGTGAAGACCCACCGGGTGCACTGGGTGGCCGACGTGACGACCACGGCGGAGGAGCGGTCGCTGCGGATGTTCTCCGTCAGCAAGGGCAGGGGGGTGCGGGTGGTCGCCAGAGCCGACGGCACCCCGGTGCTGCCGGTGGTCAACCCGCGCCTGCTCGTCTTCCGCGTGGTGGTGCCGCCGCGCGGGGAGTGGGCGGCCTGCCTGCACGCCAACCCGATCATCGACGGGGTCGAGACCGCGCCGTGGTATTCCGAGAAGCGGCTGTCGCCCGCGCTGGCCCGGCGGGCGGGACAGCTGTTCGAGTGGGACAAGCGCCTGCCCAAGGTGACGACGACCAACATCGCTCTGGCGGGAATCCTGCGCCAGTCCCACAACGACCTCGGCGCGCTGCGGCTGTTCGACCCCGAGCATCCCGAGCTGCCGCCCACCGTCGCGGCCGGGGCCCCCTGGTTCATGACGCTGTTCGGCCGCGACTCGCTGCTCACCTCGTGGATGGCCCTGCCGCTCGACCCCGAACTGGCGCACGGCACGCTCGGCCGGCTGGCCGCCCTGCAGGGCACCAAGATCGACCCGTTGACCGAGGAGGAGCCCGGGAAGATCATGCACGAGCTGCGTTACGGCGCCCGGCAGGACGACACGTCGGCCGGCGGGCACGCCTACTACGGCTCGGTCGACTCCAGCCCGCTGTTCGTCATCCTCCTCGGCGAGCTGCGCCGCTGGGGCCTGCACCGGGCGGCGGTGGAACGGCTGCTCCCGCACGCGGACGCCGCGCTGGAGTGGATCGAGCGGTACGGCATGCGTGACGGGTTCCTGTGGTATCAGCGGAAGACCGACCAGGGCCTGCTCAACCAGGGCTGGAAGGACTCCTTCGACGGCATCAACTTCGCCGACGGCACGATCGCCCGGCCACCCATCGCCCTGGCCGAGGTGCAGGGGTACGTCTACGCCGCCTGCATCGCCCGCCACTACTTCGCCCAGGAGGCGGGCGACACCGAGACCGAGCGGCGCTACCGGGAACGGGCCGCCGAGCTGCGCGCCCGGTTCAACGAACGGTTCTGGCTGCCCCACCGCGGCTACTTCGCGGTCGGGCTCGACCACGATGGCCGCCCGATCGACGCGCTCGCCTCCAACATGGGCCACTGCCTGTGGTCGGGCATCGTCGATCGCGACAAGGCGGGGACCGTGGCCGAGCACCTGCTGTCGCCCCGGATGTTCACCGGCTTCGGCATCCGCACCCTCGCCTCCGACATGGGCGCCTACAACCCGATGAGCTATCACAACGGGTCGGTCTGGCCGCACGACAGCGCGCTCGTGGCGGCCGGGCTCATGCGCTACGGATTCGTGGAGGAGGCCCAGCGCGTCGCCACCGGCCTGCTCGACGCCGCCCGCGCCTTCGGCGACCGGCTCCCAGAGCTCTTCTGCGGGTTCGACAGGGCGGAGTTCGACGTGCCGGTGCCCTACCCGACCTCGTGCTCCCCGCAGGCGTGGGCCTCGGCCACCCCGATCCAGCTCCTGCGGCTCCTGCTGCGCGTCGACCCGTGGGTGCCGTACGGCAAGGTGTGGATCGCGCCGGTGCTGCCCAAGGGGTTCGGGGAGCTGCGCATCTCCGGCTTTCCGCTCGCCGGTGCGCGGGTCGATCTGGAGGCCCGGGAGGACAGCGGCGAGGTGTACGTGAGCGGCCTGCCCGAGGAGGTGCGCCTCATCACGGAGGCCCGCCCGCCGGCGAGCGCCGGCGTCCGGCCCTGTTCCCCCTGAGCCGGCCGGGCCTTGCGAGGGGCGGCTGCCGGAGCGGGGCGAGCGCCGATCGCCTCGGGCATAGTGGAGCCATGGCCGAGGACCTGAACTACTACTCGACGCTCATCGCGGTCGCCGACGACTGCCCGGTGACCGCTGCGGAAGTGCCCAGGGCCCGGGGCGGCAAGCCCACCGTCGCCGTCCTCCAGTACGAGCTGATCTCCGGCGCGCCGTACGGGCTGACGCAGGAGGACGTGTTGTTCGAGACCTGGCTGCGCCGCCAGGACCTGCCGGCGGACCTGCCCGGCGAGCGGCGCGCGGAGCTCAGGAAGGAGTTCTTCTCCCGTTCCCAGGCATGCCTGAGGTCGTCGCCGCTGGCGAAGAGGTACGGCTGGGGGCTGCTGTTCGACCGGGACGGCCGGATCGCGCTGTGCCCCATGGAGTCGGAGGAATACCGGCGCCTGGTGGAGGGCGCGTCCCACGGTGCCCAGGCCGGTGCGCAGGCCGGTGCGGACGGCGGCGTGCGGGTGCTCAAGGCGATGCGCTCACGCCGCTCCTGACGTCGCGAGGCTCACGCCGCTCCTGACGTCGCCCGTTCCCCATGCAGAGGCCGGGCCGTCCCCGGTTTGCCTCGACCGGCCCGGGGTAGGCGGTTAGCGGACTTCAGCCGGGCGCGGCCGGGGGAGGGCGGGCGTCATGAGCGATGTCGAACTCAGCGTGCGGATCCCGATCGGCGAGGTCGTGCTCGACGCCGACGTGGCGGTTCCCCGGGAGGCCAGGGGAGCGGTGCTGTTCGCCCACGGCAGCGGCAGCGGCCGGCACAGCCCGCGCAACCGCTACGTCGCCAGGGAACTGCAGCGGGCCGGACTGGCCACGGTCCTGGCCGATCTGCTCACGGCGGAGGAGGAGCGCGTCGACGCCGTCACCGGCCACCTGCGCTTCGACATCGGCCTGCTCGCCGACCGGGTGGGCGCGCTGGCCGACCGGTTGCCGGAGGACGAGGTCGTCGGCGGCCTGCCCGTCGGCCTGTTCGGCGCGAGCACGGGCGCCGCCGCCGCGCTCGTCCGCCGCGGCGACGCGGCCCGGCGGTGTCGGGGCGGTGGTGTCCAGGGGCGGCAGGCCCGATCTCGCCGCGGGCGCGCTCCGCTCGGTGCGCCAGCCGACGCTGCTGATCGTGGGGGAGCGCGACTCCGTCGTCCTCGACCTCAACCGGGAGGCGATGCGCGCGATCACCGCGCCGGTACGGCTGGAGATCGTGCCGCGCGCCACGCATCTGTTCGAGGAGCCGGGCGCGCTCGAGACGGTCGCGCGGCTCGCCCGCGACTGGTTCCTGCACCATCTGGCGGGTGGAACGGCCCCCGCGTGAGCTGCCCCGCTACGATCTGACCTCATGGAACAGCGCGTGTTGGGCAGGACGGGCAGGCAGGTCGGCGTCGTCGGGCTGGGGGCGTGGCAGCTCGGGGCCGACTGGGGCGAGGTGAGCGAGGCCGACGCCCTGGCCACGCTCAACGCCGCGGTCGACGCCGGGACCACCTTCATCGACACGGCCGACGTGTACGGCGACGGCCGCAGCGAGAAGATCATCGGGAAGCTGCTCAAGGAGCGGCCCGGCCTGACCGTGGCCACGAAGATGGGCCGCAGGGTGCAGCAGACGCCCGAGGTCTACACGCTGGACAACTTCCGCGCCTGGACCGACCGCTCCCGCGCCAACCTGGGCGTCGACACGCTCGACCTGGTGCAGCTCCACTGCCCGCCGAGCGCCGTCTTCGAGACCGACGAGGTCTTCGACGCGCTCGACACGCTGGTCGCCGAGGGCGGCATCGCCGCGTACGGCGTGAGCGTGGAGACGGTGGCCGAGGCGCTGACCGCGATCGCGCGTCCCGGCGTGGCCACCGTGCAGATCATTCTCAACGCCTTCCGCCTGAAGCCGCTGGACGAGGTCCTGCCCGCTGCCGAGAAGGCCGGGGTGGGCATCATCGCCCGGGTCCCGCTGGCGAGCGGCCTGCTGTCGGGCAAGTACGGCCCGCAGACGGTCTTCGCCGAGGACGACCACCGCAACTTCAACCGCCAGGGTGAGGCGTTCGACGTCGGCGAGACCTTCTCCGGCGTCGAGTACGGCGTGGGCCTCCAGGCGGTCGAGCGGCTGCGCGGCCTCGTGCCCGAGGGCATGACGATGGCGCAGTTCGCGCTGCGCTGGATCATCGACCAGCCCGGGGTCAGCGTCGTGATCCCCGGCGCCCGCAACCCTCAGCAGGCCGAGGCCAACGCGGCGGCGGCGCAGTTCCCGCCGCTGCCGGCCGAGACCCACGACACGGTCCGCGAGGTCTACGACGACCTGATCCGCCCGCAGGTCCACCACCGCTGGTGACGACCAGGCCGGCGCCCGCCCGCGTGGGGTGACGCGCATCCGATCAGGGGGATCCGCTCGAATCACCCTACGTGGAGACGTGGGAGACCACACGGAAGAGGGCGGCCGAGGCTGACGGCGCGCTTCCAGGGCGGCCCGGACCGCACCCGGACGGGCCGCGCCCCGGCCGGTCGCATCGGAGCAGCGCCGACCTGAGCAGCGCCCGCCTGAGCAGCGGCTACCTGCGCAGGGCGTGGCTGCCCGGGGGCCGGCCGCCCGGAGGGTGGCGGTGTGGGCTGCCAGGTGGCTCGTGGCTGAACGCGGCCGGCGTGGTCGCGCTGGCCGCGATGGTGGCCGCCCAGATCGCGACGGGACTGCGGCCCCAGGACCTGCGCCTCACCACCGCGGTCGTCATCCTGCTCGCGGTGAGCGCACTCGCCTTCGCGGCGGCCGGCGTACACCCCGCGCCGGGCTGCGCCCGCGTTCGCGGCGGCCGTGGCGGCCGGTTACGTCGCCGAGTGGATCGGCACGAGGACGGGCCTGCCCTTCGGCGGCTACCGCTACACCGACGCCCTGTGGCCGCGGCCCGGCGGCGTCCCGCTGATCGTCGCCCTCGCCTGGGGCGGCATGGGCCTGGCCGCCCACGCCCTCGCCCGCCGTGTGGCGCCGCGCGGCCGGCTGGCACCGATCCTCGCCGGAGCGCTGGCGCTCACCGCGTGGGACCTGTTCCTCGACCCGCAGATGCTCAGGCTCGGACTGTGGGTCTGGGCGGAGCCGGGGCCCTACCGCGGCGTGCCGCTCACCAACTTCGCCGGCTGGCTGCTGGTCTCCGTCCTGGTCATGGCGGTTCTCGACCGCCTCACCGGCCGTGCCCGCCGCCGCCGGCACGGGCCGGGGTCGGGCGGCCGGGGCGGCCGGGCGGCGGGGACGACCGGGCTCGTCGTCCTCTACACGGTCATGGCGGTGATGGAGACCATCGGCTTCGCCGTGGTCTTCCGGCCGCCCGATCCGTTCGTTGCGGCCGCCGGAGGGCTCGCGATGGGCGCCTTCGCCCTGCTCGCGTGGGGGCGCGCATGGCGGAGGTGATCGTGGCCGGGGGCGGGGTCGGCGGCATGGTGGCCGCCCTGCTGCTCGCACGGGACGGGCACGACGTGCGGATCTATGAGCGGCTGCCCCGGCTCGGCGGCAAGCTGGCCGAGCACAGGCGGGACGGGTTCACGTTCTCGGTCGGCCCCTCGCTGCTCACGCTGCCCGGCCTCTTCCTCGACCTCGGCGTGCCGCTCGACCTGCTCGAACTCGACGAGCTGTGCCGCTATCGCTTCGCGGACGGCTCGACGCTGTCCACCTATCGGGACCCGGAGCGTACGGCGGAGGCGGTGGACCGGCTCGCGCCGGGCGAGGGCCGCAACTGGCGGGCCTTCCACCGCTGGTCCGAGCGCTGCCTGGCCGCCTCCGCGCGCACGTTCTTCGCGGGACCGCCGTCCGGGCCCGTCGTCGAGCCGCCGTTCCGGCCGTCGGCGGGTCGGCGGCCCGGTGACCGGCCCGGAGATCGGCCCGGAGATGGGCCGGGCGGACCGGCGGGCGGGCAGCCGAGCGGGCCTCTCCCGCGCCCCCGGCTGGGCGACCTGCTCGCGGTCGCGCCGGGCCGCACCCTGCATGGTCTGGCGGGCCGCTTCTTCCGGGACGCCCGCCTGCGCCAGTACGTCGACCGCTACGCCACCTACGCCGGGTCGAACCCCTACCGGGCGCCCGCCGCCCTTGGCTGCGTCCCGGCCATCGAGCACGGTGACGGCGGGTGGTACGTGCGGGGCGGGCTGCCCCGCCTCACCGACGCGCTGGCCGCGTCGCTCGACAAGGCGGGCGTCGAGATCCGTCTGGAGACCGAGATCACCGAGGTCGTCGCCGATGCGGAGCGGGTCGGCGGCGTCCGCACGGCCCTCGGCGAGACGGTCGGGGCCGACATCGTGATCGTCAACGCCGACGCGGCCTCCCTCTACGGGCGGCTCCTGCCCGACCGTGCCCGGCTGCGCAGGATCGCCCGGCTCGGCCTGTCGTCGTCCGCCTTCCTGATGCTCGCCGCCGTGGAGGGGCGGACCGAGGGCCTGGCGCACCACACGGTCGTGTTCTCGGCCGACTACCGGCGCGAGTTCGGCGACATCTTCGACCGGCGGCGGCCGCCGGAGGACCCCACGGTCTACATCGGCTGCCCGGCGGTGGCCGACGCGACGCAGGCTCCCGCGGGCGCGGAGAGCTGGAGCATGCTGGTGAACGTCCCCGCCGGCGACCCCGCGCGCTGGCCGACGCCGCCCGAGGCGTACGCGGAGCTCGTCCTCGACCGGCTGGCGAGCCGGGGGTACGACCTGTCCGGACGGCTGCGCTTCCTCGATCTGGTGACCCCGGCCGACCTGCGCGACCGGTACGGCGCGTGGGGCGGGGCGATCTACGGCGGCGCGTACGGCGGCCCGTTCGCCCCCTTCCGCCGTCCCGGCAACCGGGGGCCCCGGCGCGGCCTCTACCTCGTCGGCGGGTCCGCGCATCCGGGAGGCGGGCTGCCACTGGTGGCGATGGGCGGGCGGATCGTGGCCGCGCTGGTGCGCCGGGACTTCCCCCCTTCCGCGCGGCGGCCGAAGGAGGCGGGACGGTGACGGCCAGGGCGGCCAGGACCACCGAGGCGGCCAGGACGGCCAGGACGGCCAGGGCGACCGAGGCGGCCAGGGTGAACGGGACGGCCGGCGCCCGCGGGCCGGGGCCGCCGCACGGGTGCTCGCCGCCGCCCAGGCGGTCGCCGCCGTCGTGTGCTCGCACGGCTCGCCCGCGCGCCGGC
>NZ_MWJN01000133.1:0-21481 GCF_002027145.1 Microbispora sp. GKU 823
CGCGACGACCATGACGCCCGGCGCGAATGGCAGGAGGTCCTGGATCAGCTCGGCACCACACCGGAGCACACTTACGGGCTATGGGCGTCTCGGCGGCCTGTCCGGGCGCCGGCGCGGCGGGCCGGGCGAACGGCTGCGAGGTGGTCCCCGGGGCGGCGACCTGCGGGAAGGGCTGGGAGGAGGTCCCCGCCTGGGGGAACGGCTGCGAGGTCGTCCCGGGTGCGGCCTGGCGGGAACGGCTGCGAGGTCGTCCCGGGTGCGGCCTGGGGGACGGGCTCGGAGGCGGGACCGGCGGGCGCCTGTGCCTGTGCCTGGACCTGTGCCGGGGTCGCGGGCTTGCCTCCCGCGAGCGCCTGCTCGGGCCGACCGGACGCCAGCTCGCTCTCCAGGCGCCCGAACACCTCCCGGAACACCGTGGTCAGGAGGACCTCGGGCGACGCGGGAGCGGCCGGGGCCTGGAGATCGCACGGCGTGAGGCGGCGCAGCCGATACCACCCGCCGAGGTGGTTGACCACCGTGCGTACGGGATCGGGCCAGCCGGGCATGGCCGGGTCCACGGTGTGCACCTGGAGCGCCGGGAGCAGGTCGGTGAGGGGCAGGTGATCCCAGCGGCCGACGGCGAGGCGGGCGAGCCGCTCGCAGAGCCAGTCAACGCCGGTCGCCCGCATCGCGCGGCCGATCCCGACGGAGGCCCACCAGCCGCCGGGCAGGCGCGGGTCGGCCAGCATCTCGGCCACCTGCTGAGGACGGCTCCAGCGCAGGGCCGGGACCAGGTCGCTCAGGCAGATCGTTGACTCGGCGTCCATCGGTATGACCGCACCCTCCCGAGAGTGACGCATGTTGCTAATGGTGCAGCTTACGCCGCAAACCAGCAATTGGTGTCAATAGGGTAAAGTTCCCAGGATCCGGCCGGGCGCCGACCTGCGCGACCGCCGCCGCGCCCGCCTCACATCCCTTGCGCAGGGCTTCCTCGGGTGTGTTCCCGGCCATCGAGGCGACCAGGAACCCGGCGGCGAACGCGTCTCCCGCGCCCGTCGAGTCGACCACCTCCGCCGAGGGCGCGGCCGCTCTGGCGACTATACGGCCATCGCGGGCCAGCAGGGCACCGCCGGCCCCGAGCTTGACCACCGCCGTGCCGTAGTGGGCGCTGAGCGTGCGGGCCGCCGCCTCGGGATCCGCGGCGTCCGCGAGCAGCAGCGCCTCCTCCAGGTTGGGGATCACGACGCTCGCCGGGGCGGTCTCGCGGAGGAACCGCTCGGTGCCGAACGCGCGCAGGGGCCCGCAGGAGGCCGGATCGACGCTGACGGGGATCCCGCGCCCGCCGGCCTCGCGCATGGCGAGCTGCACGAGTTCCAGGCCCGGCTCGGCGAACATCGTGTACGCCGACAGGTGCAGGTGCCCGACCCCGTCGAGCAGGTCCGGCGTCCAGTCGCCGACCCCGATGTGGGCGCTCGCCCCGCGGTTGGTGAGCATGGACCGCTCCCCGGTGGAGTCCACCATGGCGATCACCACGGCGGAGGGCCGCTCCGGGTCGATCCGCAGGTGCGGCCGGACCCCGGCCTTGGTCAGCTGGGCCGCGTGCCACTCGCCGGTGTCGTACCCGGCCCGCGCCAGCAGGCGGGTGTCGGCGCCGAGCCGGGCGGCCCAGGAGGCGGTGTTCGCCCCCGAGCCGCCCGGGCGCAACGCGATGTCGGCGGGCGTGTCGGTGCCGGTGGCCGCGGGGCCGTCGTGCAGCGCGACGACGTCGGTGACCACGTCGCCGATCACCAGCAGACCGCTCACCCGGCCGCCCAGGCGGCCGCGATCTCCCCGGCCAGGCGGGTGTTGCCGCGTACGGCCGCGAGGTTGGCCTCCAGCGACGCGCCACCCGTGCCCTCGACCAGATATTCCAGCAGGAACGGGGTGATGGCCTGCCCGGTGACCCCGCGCTCCTCGGCGGCGCGCAGGCCCTCCGCGAGCACCCGGTCGTGCAGGTCCGGGTCGAGCTGGAGATCGGCCGGAACCGGGTTGGCCACGATCAGCGCCGTGTCCAGCCCGCCGAGCGTGTCCTGGGCGCGCATGATGCCGGCGGCCTCCTGCGGCGTCTCGACGCGCCAGTCGACCGGCTCTCCGGAGCTGTGCAGGTAGAAGCCGGGAAACTCGTCGGTCCGGTAGCCGACGACCGTGACCTGCTTGGTCTCCAGCCGCTGGAGCGTCGCGGGCACGTCGAGGATCGACTTCACCCCGGCGCACACGACCGTGATCCTGGTGCGGCTGAGCGTGTCGATGTCGGCGGATTCGTCCTGCACCGTGGTCCAGCCGCGGTGGACGCCGCCGAGACCCCCGGTGGCGAACACCCGCACACCCGCCCTGGCGGCCAGGAACGAGGTGCCGGAGACGGTCGTGGCTCCGCTCAGCCCGAGCGCGGCGGCCGGGGCGAGGTCGCGGAAGCCGAGCTTGCGCAGGCCCGGCTCGGTCGCGATCCGCTCCAGCCCGTCCTTGTCCAGGCCCACCCGGGGGACGCCGTCCAGCACCGCCACCGTCGCCGGCACGGCCCCCGCCTGCCGGACGAGGTCCTCCAGTTCGAGGGCGACCTGGAGGTTGCGGGGCTGGGGAAGCCCGTGGGAGATGATGGTGGACTCCAGGGCGACGACCGGACGGCCGGTGGCCAGCGCCTCGGCGACCTCATCGGAAACGCGCATGTCTCTCCTGTGTTTCCCGCTCACCATCGGTGCGCTCACTTCCGCCGTCTTCCCTCGTCGCGCTCTGGTCGCTTCGCTCCCGCGCGCTCCTCAGTCCAGACCGGCGGCGCGCCCCTCCGGATCGCTCGGTTTGTTTCCCGCTTGGGGTTCTTTCGTTGGCGGAGGATTGTCCGCTTCGGCATATTCTGCCCGGGTCTTGCGGGGGATCTTGCGATACGTTGCGGGCATCCGCTCAGGTCCGCCGACGCCACATCCTCCCGTCACCCCTCAAGACCCTCCCACGCCCGCCGCCACGACCCGCCGACGGCCCGCATACAACCGCGACACCGAGCCACGTACGACCGGGGAGAACGCTCCATGTCACGCTCGCACTACGACGTCGTCATCGCCGGCGCCGGGCACAACGGCCTCGTCGCCGCGGCCTACCTCGCCAGGGCCGGGCGCAGCGTGCTGGTCCTGGAACGCCTCGGCCACGTGGGCGGCCTCGCCGTGTCGGCCCGCGCGTTCCCCGGCGTGGACGCGCGGCTGTCGCGCTACTCCTACCTGGTCAGCCTGCTGCCCACGAAGATCGTGAAAGACCTCGGGCTGCGCCTCGGCCTGCGCCGCCGCCGCTTCGCCTCCTACACCCCGGCCGGCGACACCGGACTGCTCGTGGACAACGAGGACGCCGCGCGCACCGCCGCCTCCTTCGAGGCGGTCACCGGGGGACGGCACGACCTGGAGGCCTGGGAGCGGTTCTACGGGATGACCGCCCACGTGGCCAGGCGGGTCGCGCCGACGCTGCTCGAACCGCTGCGCGGCCGTACGGCCCTGCGGGAGGTCGTGGGGGACGACGAGGCGTGGCGCGACCTGTTCGAACGGCCCATCGGCGAGGTCGTGGACGAGCGGTTCGCCGACGACACGGTGCGCGGGGTCGTCCTCACCGACGCCCTGATCGGCACCTTCGCCGATCCGGCCACCGACCTGCTGGCCAACCGGTGCTTCCTCTATCACGTCATCGGCGACGGCACGGGCGACTGGAACGTGCCGGTCGGCGGCATGGGCGCGGTGACCACCGAACTCGCCGAGGTCGCCCGGCGGCACGGCGCCGAGATCCGCACGGCGGCCGAGGTGCTGGCGATCGACCCCGGTATCGGGGAGGTCACGTTCGACGACGGCGCGGAGCATGCGGTGACCGCGGGGAGGGTGCTGGCCAACCTGCCGCCCGCCGTGCTCGCCCGGCTGCTCGGGGAGACGCCCGAGCGGCCCGAGGGCGCCCAGCTGAAGATCAACATGGTGCTGTCGCGGCTGCCCCGGCTGCGCGACCCCGCGGTGGACCCCGCCGAGGCGTTCAGCGGCACCTTCCACATCAACGAGAGCCGCGACCAGCTCGCCGCGGCGTACGCGCAGGCCGCCGCGGGGAAGGTGCCGGACCTGCCGCCCGCGGAGGTCTACTGCCACTCGCTCACCGACCCCTCGATCCTTGGCCCGGAGCTGCGGGAGGCGGGGGCGCACACGATGACGCTGTTCGGCCTGCACATGCCGGCGCGCCTGTTCGCCGACCCGGCGGCCAAGCGGGAGGCGCTGGCCCGCACGCTCGCCTCGATGGACTCCGTGCTCGCCGAGCCCATCGAGGACTGCCTGCTGCGCGCACCCTCGGGCGAGCCCTGCCTGGAGGTCAAGACCCCGCTCGACCTGGAGCGGGACGCGGGCCTGCCCGGCGGCCACATCTTCCACCACGACCTGTCCTGGCCGTACGGCGAGGAGGGCGACCACGGTCCGTGGGGCGTGGAGACGGCGCACGAGCGGGTGCTGCTGTGCGGCGCGGGCGCCCGGCGCGGCGGTGGTGTCAGCGGCATCCCCGGTCACAACGCCGCGATGGCGGTCTTAACGGAACCTTCATGACGCTCGGGTAGCTTGTGCCGGTGCGTGAGGAATCGGCGAAACTGCTGGTAGTGGACGACGAGCCCGCCCTCAGGGAGGCGCTGCGCAGCAGCCTGGAGTTCGAGGGCTACACGGTCGAGACCGCCGCCGACGGGCTGACCGCGCTCGACCTCCTCGACCGCGGGGCACAGAACGGGGGCGCGTACGACGCGGTGCTCCTCGACGTCATGATGCCCCGGCTCGACGGGCTGACCGCCTGCCGCCGGCTGCGCGCCTCGGGCAACCGGCTCCCCGTCCTCATGCTGACCGCGCGCGACGCCGTCGGCGACCGCGTCTCCGGTCTGGACGCCGGGGCGGACGACTACCTGGTGAAGCCGTTCGAACTCGACGAGCTGCTCGCCCGGGTGCGGGCGCTGCTGCGGCGCGGCGGGCAGTACGCGCAGAACGACAGCGGCGGCGACGTCCTCGCCTTCGGCGACCTGCGCATGGACACCGTGAGCTGGGAGGTCACCAGGGCAGGCCGCAGGCTCGACCTCACCCGCACCGAGCACCTGCTGCTCGAACTGTTCCTCACCCACCCCCGCCAGGTGCTCACCCGCGAGCAGATCCTGCGAGAGGTGTGGGGCTTCGACTTCGAGCCGTCGTCGAACTCGCTCGACGTGTACGTGATGTACCTGCGGCGCAAGACCGAGGCGGGCGGGCTGCCCCGCCTGATCCACACCGTGCGCGGCGTGGGCTACGTGCTCCGGTCGTCGCCGTGAGACGGCGTTCGCTCCGGTCCCGGCTCACGCTGCTGATCGCGGCCGCGGTCGCCCTGGCCGTCGCGGTGGCGGCGGCGGTGTGCTGGCTGCTCGTCCGCGGCGAGATGCGCGGCCAGATCGTCGGCTCGATCACGCACCTGCAGCCGCCGGCGCAGCAGGTCGGGTTCGCGCTGCGGGACTGCGCCGGTCAGGGACGCAGGGAGGGCCACCCGAGGCCCGACTGGGACCCCTCCGGGCGCAGCTGGCAGGTCGTCCTGGCGGACGGCTCGGTGTGCGTCGCGTCCGGTTCCACGCAGGTGACGCCGACGGCGCGGGAGCGGGCGATGGCCGTCTCCGGCGGCACGCCCGTGCTGCGCGACGCGGTCACCACCGACGGCACCTCCGTGCTCGTCTACACCTTCAGGTATGAGCCGCGCCTCGGCGGCCCGCCCGGGGACGCCGCGCAGTTCGCGGAGCCGCCCCTGCCGCAGGGCCCGGTGACGGTCAGCGTGTTCCGCTCCACCGCGGAGATGGACCAGACGCTCCGCATCCTCGCCCTCGTCTTCGGCTCGGTCTGCGTGCTCGGCGTGCTCGGGGCCGCCGTGGCCGGCCTCTGGCTGGCCCGTACGGCCCTGCGCCCGGTGGGGCGGCTGACCCGCGCGGTCGAGCACGTGGCCAGGACGGAGGACCTGAGTGTGACGATCCCGGTGGAGGGGGAGGACGAGATAGCCCGCCTCAGCCGGTCGTTCAACACCATGACCGCCGCCCTGTCCAGCTCCCAGGAACGCCAGCGTCGGCTCGTCGCCGACGCCGGGCACGAGCTGCGCACCCCGCTGACGAGCCTGCGCACCAACATCGACCTGCTGTTGCGCAGCGAGAACACCGGCCGCGCCATCGAGCCCTCGGCCAAGCGGCGGCTGCTGACGAACGTCAAGGAGCAGTTCGAGGAGATGTCGAGCCTCATCGGCGACCTGCTCGAACTGTCGAGGAAGGCGGAGAGCGGCGAGCTGTCGTCCGACATCGACCTGCACGAGGTGGTGGCGTCGGCGGTCGAGCGGGCCAGGCGGCGCGGCCCCGGGCTGCGCTTCGACGTCGACCTGGAGCCGTGGCAGGTCCACGGGGACGCCCGGGGTTTGCAGCGGGCCGCGGTGAACGTGCTCGACAACGCCGTGAAGTTCAGCCCGCCCGGGGGCCTGGTGACCGTGCGGCTCAAGGGCGGCGTGCTGACCGTGCGCGACGAGGGTCCGGGCATCCCCGAGGACGAGCTGCCGCACGTCTTCGAGCGGTTCTGGCGCTCCCCGTCGGCGCGCAGCCTGCCCGGCTCGGGTCTCGGCCTGTCGATCGTGGCGCAGGCCGTACGGGACGCCGGGGGACGGGTCGCGATCGAGAACGCGCCCGGCGGCGGCACGCTCGCCACGGTCGAACTCCCCGGGACCTCTCCGGACGCCTGACCCGGCCGGTTCGTGCCGCGGATGCGGCCCGAGCCGGCCGTGGCGACTCTCGACGTGCACGACTTGCTCACGGGGGTTCTCGCTTTCCGGAATCACTGGCTGAAAGGGAATACCCTTTTCCGAATGATCTCCGGGAAAATGGTGGGCTGGACGGTGCGACGGAGGCAGTTCCGGTGAGGTTAGGGAAGCGATTCGGACGGCAGCCGCGGAGGGTGCAGCCCGAAACGGAACCCGCTGCGCCGATCGCCGAGCCGATGCCGGCGCCGGGGACGACCGAACCGACTGCTCGCCGCCGAGGAGACTGGCTGCGGCTGTACGGCTGGCTGGCCGCCATCCTGGCCGCGGTTCTGGTCGGCGGCTACATCGTTGTCGCCCCCGGGCCGCCGACAGAGGCCGAGTTACGCGAGCAGGCCCGGCTGACGGGGAAGAAGAAGCTCTTGATCGGGGTGAAGGACGACACTCCGGGCATCGCCCTGCGCGACAAGACCGGCGCGTTTTCCGGCTTCGACATCGACATCGCCTACATGATCGCCGGCGAGCTCGGTTTCCGGCCCGAGCAAGTGGAGTTCCTGTCCATCGAGACCGAGGACCGGGCCCGCCGCCAGGCCACCGACGCCAGCGGGAACTTCGTCACCGTCGACCTGGTGGTGGCGACGTTCAGCATCACCCCCGCTCGGTTGCAGGATCCGTCGGTCGGCTTCTCCAGCCCTTATCTGTTCACCGAGCAGTCGGTGGTGACACGGGCCGACCATCCCCGAGTGACCTCCCTCGGCCAGCTCAACGGCGAGAAGGTCTGCACCCTCGGCACCTCGACCTCGGAGAATCCGCTGGTCGAGAGCGGTGCCAAGGTGACCGCCGAAAACAAGATCAGCGCCTGCTTCGAGGGGCTGGAGAATCACCTGTACGACGCCGTCAGCACGGACGCCGCGATCATGGCCGGGTTCGTCGCCCGGTCCGGCGGGAAGTTCAGACACCACGACATCGGGCTGGAGAAGACCGAGATGTGGGGGGTGAACGCGGGCACCAACACCGCCCTGCGCACCCTGGTCGAGCTCGCGTTGTACCGCTCCTATGCCGACCCCCAGAACAGGATGTGGGAAGAGGCCTACGACCGGCATATCCGCCCGCTGCTGGCGGCGAATCCGGGGGTGAACGTGGCCCAGAGCACCCAACCGTGCGTGAAGGCCCCGGAGGTTCGCCGCTGGCCGTGGCAGCGAGCCCTTTCGGACGATGGCTGCTGACGCCGGGAACACCGGCAGGGTCCGCGCGCCGCAGCGCAACCAGGAGTGGGTGCTGACGCTCCTGCCCGCCTTCCCGCTGGTGCTGCTGGTGATGCGGCTGTGGTACGCCAGCCGGCAGGACACGCAGACGCTGCTGCTGCTCGTGCAGTACGTCAGCCCGCTCGGTCTGCTCACCACGGTGCTGCTGACGCTTGTTTGGGTGCTGCCCGCCGTGGTGCTGGCCGGCCGGGTGCTCGGGCCGCTGTACCGGCTCAGCACCCGGCGCTCCGTCTGGGTGGCGCGGGCCGCCGACCGAGTGCCCGACTGGGTGGTCGCGGTGGCCGTGGGCGTCGGGCTGCTCGGCTGGCAGCTCCGTTTCCTGCCGACTCTGCTCATG
This sequence comes from Microbispora sp. GKU 823, assembly GCF_002027145.1. Classification (NCBI taxonomy): domain Bacteria; kingdom Bacillati; phylum Actinomycetota; class Actinomycetes; order Streptosporangiales; family Streptosporangiaceae; genus Microbispora; species Microbispora sp. GKU 823. Next base: position 8,353 of record NZ_MWJN01000133.1, read on the forward strand.
CTCGCGCTCGCGGTGGCCGGGCTGACCGTGCGGGAACGCCGCCCACTGGACCACGCGTGGATCCGGGCCGTCTGCCTGGTGCTGCCGGTGCTCTCCGGCGTGCTCGTCCTCCTGGTGCTCCGTCCGGCGATCATGCAGGCACTGGAACAGGGCGACGTCTCCACACTGATCCTGCTCACCACACCTCCGGTGCTCGCCCCGCTGGTCACCGGGCCGGTCCCCGCGCCCGCCGCGCCACTGGTGGTGCACGGCCTGACCTGGACGCTCGCCGTGCTCTTTCCGGTGGTGGCCGGAGTGGTGGTGCTGCGCTCGCCGATCCTGCCGCTCACGGCCGTGGAGATCGCCGCCGAACCGGACGGCGGGGCCGAACAGGTCACGATCGGCTATGTGATCGCCAGCGACGACCGTCTCGTCACCATCCTCGAACGCTCCGGCACGGTCCGCTTCGTACGCAACGACCTGCTGGTGTCCCAGGTGCTTTGCCCGGAGCCGGGCGCGGTCCCGCACACCACCGTCCACCTTCATGAGTGGAACGTCGAGCAGAACGCCCTTTCCTGGCTGGCTCCCGCGCCCGTGGCGATCCCGCCCGACTCCCGCTGCGAGGGCCGTCCCGCGACCTTGGACGACCTCACCCCGGACGAGGCCGCCGTTTCCGCGGGCGGTCAGGAGGAGTGAGCAGGGCGCTCCGGTGGGGGACCACCGTGGCGCGGCTCAAGCGCGCGGAACGCCCTCCGGTCATCTTCAGCCTGGGCGGCCTCTCGCGCCTCCAAGGGATGCCCCTCACGAGGCCCTGGAACCGTGGCGGTTCTGGCGCTCGCCGTCGGCGCGCAGCCTGCCCGGCTCCGGTCTCGGCCTGTCGATCGTGCCCGGGCGTCCCCGATTCGCCGGAATACGCAGGTGACGACCACTAGGGTGGCGGGTTGAACGCGACGGGAACGACGCATGACGAGATCCCGCTCACTCAACCACATGCCGAGCCCGTCCGGGAGACGCGACAGGATGACCAGCCCGAAGGCCACCGTCGACGTGGTGGTGCTCACCATGAACGACCGGCCCGAGCCGTTCGAACGGGCCATGGAATCCCTCCTGGCCCAGCGGGACGTCGACCTGCGCGTGGTCATCGTCGGCAACGGCGTACAGCCTGATCACGTGCCCGCCGGGGTCCGTACAGTGGTCCTGCCCGTCAACGAGGGCATCCCCGCCGGGCGGAACGCCGGCGCCGACGCCCTCGCCGGGCCGGACGCCGGCGAGTTCGTCTTCTTCCTCGACAACGACGCCGTCCTGCCCGCCACCGACACCCTCGCCCGGCTCATCGCCGTCGCCCGCCGCCACCCCGGGGCGGCGTACATCCAGCCGCGCATCGCCGATCCCGGCACCGGGGTCACGCTGCGCCGCTGGGTGCCTCGCCTGCGCGCCGGCACGGCCACCCGGCCGGGCACCATCACCGTCATGGCCGAAGGCGTCGTCCTCATCCGCCGCGCCGACTACGAGCAGGCCGGCGGATGGCCGGGACACTTCTTCCTCTTCCACGAGGGCGTCGACCTGAGCTGGCGGCTGTGGGACCTCGGGCGCACCGGCCACTACGCGCCGGACGTCGTCATCCACCACCCCGCGACGAACCCCGCCAGGCACGCCCCCTTCTACCGCCTCGTCGCGCGCAACCGGGTGTGGCTCGCCTACCGCCGGCTCCCCGCCCCGCTCATCCCCGTCTACCTCGCCGTCTGGACCGTGGTCAGCATCGCCAGGATCCGCTCCCGCGCGAACCTCGCCGTCTGGTTCCGTGGGCTGCGCGAGGGCCTGAAGGGCGGGCACGGGCAGCGCAGCCCCATGTCCTGGGCCACGGTGGCGCGGCTCACCCCTGCGGGCCGTCCCCCGATCGTCTGACCGGCGATCCGGATCCGTGGCGGGGGCCGCGCCGGGGCATCGGCCGGGTGCAGGCCCGGCCGTGGAGCGCGCGCGTTATCGCTGCGGAGGGCAGAGTGCCGAGGTCAGCAGGGCCATGGCCGCTCGCTTCCGATCGTCGGAGTACGGGGTCATCGACAGTGCGAGCTGGCGCGTGCCGTCGGGGGAACTGAACGCCACCGTCGAATAGCCGTTCGTGCCACCGCCGTGGCCGTACGCGACGCCGCAGGGCAGAGAGGCCACCTCGAGTCCCAGCCCGTACTCCATGGCACCGCCAGGATCCTTCATCTCCTTCAGCAGAGCGGGCCCGAGCAACTCGCCGCCCAGCAGGGCGCGGTAGAACCGGTTGAGGTCCGCGGTGGTGGAGATGATCGAACCGGCCGCGCCGGCCACCGTCGCGTTGAATCGCGTGACGTCGACGGGGACGACCTCGCCGCCCTCGACGACCCGCACATAGGCGTGCGGGTGCGCGCCCGGCACCTCGGGGGACGTGCCGGGCAGAAGGGTGTGCCCGAGTCCCAGCGGCCGCAGGATCCGCTCCCGGATCTCGCTCGCGTACGGCCTGCCGGTGACCCGCTCGATCAGCATGCCGAGCACGATGTAGTTCGTGTTGGAGTAGCCGAACCTGGTTCCCGCAGGGAACTCGTGCGGGTGTTCCTCCGCCCGTTCCACCAGCTCCCTGGCGGTCCAGGTGCGGTAGCGGTCCTTGAGGACGCCGTCCTCGTCGAACAGGCCGGTCGCGTACTCCGGAATGCCGCTCGTGTGCTGGAGGAGGTTCCTGACCGTGATCGTGCCGCCCTGGCCGACGAGTCCCGGCAGCCACTGCTCCACGCTGTCGGACAGCTCCAGCTTCCCTTCTCCCACGAGCTGGAGCACCACGGTGGCAGTGAACGACTTGGTCACGCTTCCCGCACGGAAGCGGCCGTCCGCCCCTGGCCGGCTGGGGGCGGTCGATCCTCGCCCTGCCTGCGGCTCCCCCGCCAGGTGGTGCTCCCGTCGCGGACCTCGGCGATCGCGGCGACCGCTCCCCCCGGCCACGATCCGGTCCAGCAGTTTCTGCAGGCCCGGCCGGCTGTTATGACGCGGCTCGACGGCCGCGGCGGCCGGCGCGGCGAGCGCCGCCGGCATCGAGACGCTCATGCACAGGGCGACGGCGGTGTGGATGTGTCGTGGTTTCACGTTGCTCCTTCGATCCGCGGAGTCCGGGCTCCCGGTTCCGCGGCACCACGATCGGACGTACGAGGGAGCCCCGCATCAGAGGGATCACCCACGAAACCCTGGTCACGGCCCGGGCGGTCTCCTCCGCGAGCAGGAGGCACCTCCGGCCGATGGAGCGAGGGTGCCACGGCCGATCGGAGGAGGTGCCGTCGCCGTCCGGGCGGCGGCACGGCAAGGCTCCGGCCGAAGCCCGCGCCCGTACGGCGGCAACCCGGGCGGCTGGGAGGAGCGCCCGGCCGAGAGCGCCCCGCCGCGCCAGGCTGCCGTGGGCGCAATTCATGCGGGGTTAAGGAACGCCTCAGGGCCGTCCCATGCCCGCCCGCGAGCGTGGGCCCATGAGCGAGCGAAGCGAGCGACTCAATAGGCACAGCGCGATTTGCGCCGACGTCATCGGCGCGCCTCCGGCGCGACGCCACTCCGAGCCGTCGGGCGAGGAGGCGGCATGAGCATGACGATGGTTTCCGGGCCGGCGGCGGGGGCGTCCCGCAGGACCCGCCTGGTCGAGGTTGTCGTTCCCGTGTACAACGAGGAACGGGTCCTGGCCGCGAGCGTGGGGCGGCTGCACGCCTACCTGAGCGGCGACTTCCCGTACGGCTTCCGCGTGACGATCGCCGACAACGCGAGCACGGACGGCACGTGGACGATCGCCCAGCGGCTGGCCCGGGAGCTGCCGGGGGTGCGGGCCGTCCACCTCGACCAGAAGGGCCGGGGCCGGGCGCTGCGGCGGGTGTGGGAGTCCAGCGACGCCGACGTGGTCGGCTACATGGACGTGGACCTGTCGACCGACCTGGACGCGTTCCTCCCGCTGATCGCGCCGCTGATGACCGGCCACAGCGACCTGGCGATCGGGACGCGCCTGTCCCCGTGGTCCAACGTGGTGCGCGGCCCGAAGCGTGAGATCATCTCCAGGTCGTACAACCTACTGCTGCGCTCGCTCATGGGGGCGCGCTTCTCCGACGCGCAGTGCGGGTTCAAGGCGGCCCGCACCGAGGTCGTGCAGGCCCTGCTGCCCGCCGTGCAGGACGAGGCGTGGTTCTTCGACACCGAGCTGCTGCTGCTGGCCGAGCAGCACGGGCTGCGCATCCACGAGGTGCCGGTCGACTGGGTGGACGACCCCGACAGCCGGGTGGACATCGTCAGGACGGCCGTGGACGACCTCAGGGGCATGTGGCGGGTCGCCCGGGGGAGCCTCGCGGCCCCCGCCCCGCCGCCGTCCCGGACGTCGGTGCGCACGCAGATCCCCACGTTCGCGGTGATCGGGGCGATCAGCACCGTGGCGCACCTGGCGCTGTTCTGGCTGCTGCGCTCGGTGCTGCCGCCCGTGGCGGCCAACGCCATCGCGTTGTTCGTCACCGCCGTCGCCAACACCGCGGCCAACCGCCGCTTCACCTTCGGCGTACGGGGCCGGGCGGGGGCCCTGCGGCATCACCTCGGCGGGCTCGTCGCGTTCGTCGCGGGCCTCGCGCTGACCAGCGGCGGCCTGGCCGCGCTGCCCGGCGGCGCGTCACGGGCGGCCGAGCTGGCCGCCGTCATCGTGGCGAGCGGCCTCGCCACCCTGCTGCGCTTCCTGCTCCTGCGATCCTGGGTCTTCGCGCCCCGGAAGGACTCCCGATGACCCTCCTCGCCTCCGTGACCCCGATAAGCCACCGGGGCCCGGCGGACAGGGTGACCCCGCTCCTGCGCTGGGGGAAGTGGGCCGTCCTCGTCCTCGCCTCCGTGCTCTACACGTGGGCGCTCGGCCGCAACGGGTACGCCAACGACTACTACGCCGCCGCGATCTACTCCGGCACGAAGAGCTGGAAGGCGTTCTTCTTCGGGGCGCTGGACGCCGGGTCGTACATCACGGTCGACAAGCCGCCCTTCGCGCTGTGGGTGATGGGCCTGCCGGCCCGGATCTTCGGGTTCGGCACGTGGAGCATGCTGCTGCCGCAGGCGGCTGCCGGGGTGGCGTCGGTCGCCCTGGTCCACTCCGCCGTACGGCGGGCGCTGCGCGGGCTCGGTGCACGTGCGGCCGGGGCCGCGGCCCTGCTGGCGGCGCTCGTCATGACGCTGACCCCCATCACCGTGGCCATCAACAGGGACAACAACCCCGACACCGTCCTGGTGCTGCTGCTGGTCGCGGCCGGATGGTGCTGCCTGGAGGCGATCCGCACCGGGCGCCTGCGCACGTTGCTGGTCACCGCCGTGCTGGTGGGCCTCGCCTTCAACACCAAGATGCTCCAGGCGTACCTCGTGCTGCCGGCGTTCGCGCCGACCTACCTCTACGCCGCGCCGGGGACGTTCGTACGCCGGATCGGGCGCCTCCTGGCCGCCGGGGCGGTCCTCGTGGTCACCAGCGGATGGTGGATGGTCGTGGTCGACCGGTGGCCCGCGTCCTTGCGGCCGTACATCGGCGGCAGCACGGACAACACCGTCTGGGACCTGGTGATCGGGTACAACGGCCTGGGCCGGATCTTCGGCGGCGAGGGCAACGGCGGCGGCCCGGGAAGACTTCCCGCCGATGTCCCTGAAGGCGTGACGCGGGCCTTCGGCGGCGGCCCGGGTGGTGGCGCCGACGGCGGCTTCGGCGGGGCCTCGGGCGCGGGCAGGCTGTTCAACGATGTCATGGCGGGACAGATCTCCTGGCTGCTCCCGTTCGCCGCCGTGGCGCTCGTCTGCGGCCTCGTCCTGGTCGCCAGGCCGGGCCCCGGGCCGTCGAAGGACACGGGGAAGGACGCGGTGCGCGCGTCGCTGCTGCTATGGGGCGGCTGGCTCGTCGTCCACTACGCCGTCTTCAGCTTCTCCAGCGGCACCTTCCATCCGTACTACACGACCGCGATGGCTCCCGCGGTCGCCGCGCTGACCGGCATCGGCGGCGTGCTGATGTGGCGGGCGGCACGCGCCTCGGCCGTCTGGCGGCTGATCCTGGCCGCCGCGGTCGCCGTGACCGGGGCCTGGTCGTTCGTCGTGCTGCGCCGTACGCCGGAGTTCGTGCCGTGGCTCGCCTGGGCCGTCGTGGCCGGCACGGCGGTCGCGGTGCTCGCCCTGGTGGTCCATCGCCAAGGCGCGGCGCGCGCCGCCACGGCGATCACGGTGGTGGCGCTGGCTGCGGCGGTCGCGGCCGGGCTGGCCGGTCCGGCGGCGTACGCGGTGACGCCGCTGGGCGCGGCGGTGAACGGCAGCAACCCCACGGCGGGGCCTTCGCAGGGCATGGGAGGACCCTTCGGCCGCGCCGGCTTCGGCGGCCCCGGCGGAGTGGGCGGCATGAACCCGCCAGTGGGGAAGGACGGGAACGCGCAGGAGGGGAATACGCAGGAGGGGAACCGGCAGCAGGGCGGACGCGGCATGCGCGGTCCCGGCGGCCAGGTGGACGCGGCGATGGCGGCGTACCTGAAGCGGAACAAGGGGAGCGCCACCTGGCTGGTGGCGGTGGACAGCGCGCAGAGCGCGTCGTCGCTGATCTTGTCCACCGGCGAGCCGGTCATCGCGATGGGCGGGTTCACCGGGTCCGACCCGGCGATGACGGTCGAGAAGCTGCAGCGGTACGTGGCCGAGGGGAAGCTCGCGTACATCCTGATCGGCGACGGCGGTTTCGGGCCCTCTCGCGGCGCGAGCTCGGAGGTCACCGCATGGGTGAAGGCGCACGGCACGCAGGTCCAGGCCACGGAATACGGGGGCACGGACGGTAGCGGCTCCTCGCTCTACAAGCTGGGCTGACGGCGTTCGGCCGCCTCCTCAGCGGGTACGTGATGGGCCTTCCGAGCCGACCGACGAAAGGACTCCCATGGACACGGAGGGCTTCATCGCCCTGCTCAACGAGGACCTGGAGAGCGAGTACCGCTCGATCGTGCAGTACGTGCAGCACGCGGCCACGATCAAGGGCGCGGAGTACCTGTCGATCATCGAGGAGCTCAAGCAGCACCTCGGCCAGGAGCTCAACCACGCGAGCACCCTGGCCGAGCAGATCGACTTCCTCGGCGGCGTCCCGAGCGTCCGCGTTCCCGAGGTGCCGGTGGCGACCGACGGCGCCGACGCCCTCCGGCTCGACCTGGAGTTGGAGCAGGAGCAGCTGCGCCGCTACCGCGAGCGCGTGGAGCAGGCCCAGGAGCTCGGCCTGAGCGACGTGGCCGAGGCGCTGCGCCCGCTGTTGCAGCAGACCCAGGACCACGTCATGGACCTGCAGACCGCCCTGGGGAAGTGACGGGCGGCCGCGGGGGAGTGAGGCGGGACGGTCGCGGCCGGGGCGGGCCGCGACCCGTCCCGCACCCGGAGTGCCGAGGAGGACGAGGGGCGCTACGCGCTGTGCACGCCCGCGGGGGCGCTTCCACCGCCGCCGAACATCGTCGCGGCGGTCTCCTGGCCCAACGCCTGGTTCTCCGCCACGTAGGGCCGCAGTTCCGCCTCGTACGCGGCGAAGGCGGCCGCGTGGTCGCCGCCCGCCGAGGCCAGGGCGCGTGCCAGCGTCCGGGCGCCGATCAGCGCCTGTGAGGTGCCCATGCCGCTGGTCGGCGCGGCGCAGTACCCCGCGTCGCCGACCAGGGCGATCCGGCCCGACGACCAGCGGTCCAGGTGGACCTGGCAGGTAGAGGAGAAGTAGAAGTCGTCGGCCTCGCTCATCGCCTCCAGCAGCCGGGGCACCAGCCAGCCGCGCCCGGCGAAGGCCGCCCGCACCGCCTGCTCCTGCTCGTGCCGGGGCCGCCTGTCGAGTGCGGGTGAGTCGGTGGAGAAGGAGAGGCTGACCGTGAGCCGGTCGGCGTCTCCCGCGCTGAGCAGGAAGATCGCCCTGTCCTTGCCGTGCTGCAGCATTCCGCTGCGGTGCAGGCCGAGATGGTTCTCGGTGCTGAAGCCGGCACCCGAAAGGCCCAGGTGCCGAACCGCCTCGGCGTGCGGGCCGAAGGCCAGCCGCCTGACCTTCGAGTACACGCCGTCGGCGCCGAACACCAGGTCGAACTCGCGGGTGGCGCCGCTTTCGAACTCGACCGTCACTCCAGACCCGTGGACCCCGGACCCGTGGACGCCGGGCTCGTGCTGGGTCAGCGCGCTGATCGAGTCGTCGAACACGTACGTCACGTCGTCGGCGGTGATGCGGTGCAGGATGCGGGTCAGCTCCCGCTTGGGCACCTCCAGCTCACCGGCGAACGCCTCGGCGGGCAGGCGCCCGATCTCCGCGCCCTCCTCGTCGATCAGGATGGTGCCGCTCATTCTCGTGTCGTGTTCGCGGAGCTCGGAGAGGATGCCCATCTCCTCCAGCACGTCGAACGCCGCGCCCCGGAAGTCCACGGCGTAGCCGCTGTCGCGCAGGTCCGGCGCGCGCTCGACCACCGTCACCTCGTGGCCGTCACGGTGCAGGAAGTAGGCAAGGGCGGGTCCGGCCACGCTCGCACCCGAGATCAGAACCTTCGTCGTGGTCATGGCACGACCGTAGCCCGGATTTGTCCATTTGGTCAAACCGTTTGGATAAACCATTTGGTCAAACAATCCGGTATGCTGCGCGGCATGGGAAACCGAGAGGATCTGCTGGCCGGGGCCAAGCGGTGCCTGATCGAACGCGGCTGGGCGCACACGACCGTCCGCGACATCGCCTCGGCCGCCGGAGTCAGCCACGCCGCCATCGGCTACCACTTCGGCTCCAAGGACGCCCTGCTCACCCAGGCCCTGGTGGAAGCGGTCGACGAGCTCTCCCAGGAACTCGCCTCCCGTACGCCGTCCGGCAAACCCGAGGATGGCTGGCAGGCGCTGATCGACAGCTTCACCACTCATCGGGCGTTGTGGGTGGCCCAGCTCGAGGCCGTGGTGCAGGCCGAGCGGTCACCGGAGGTACGCGAGCACCTCGCCAAGGGGCAGCGCGAGGGGCGGGAAGGACTCGGCGGTTCGGTGCCGCTCGCCCTGCTGACCGGCCTGATGCTGCAATGGCTGGTGGATCCGGACCAGGCGCCCAGCGGCGCGGAGGTGATCGCCGGGCTTCGCGCGCTCGCCGCCGAGCTCTGACCGGCTCAGTGGCCTCCGGGCCCACGGGCCCACCGGCGGCGCCTCGCGGTGGGCGTACGGCGGCCGGATCGGCGCGGCGCACAGTTCAGGCGGCGCAGTTCAGGTGGCGCAGTTCAGCTCGGCCGGGCGTAGTCGTCGAGGGCGCGCACGATCAGCGCCCTCGCCTCGTCACGGAAGGCCGCCACCTCGCAGAACTCCTCGAACGCCTGCGCGTAGAAGGCGACGTCCTCGGCGTCGCGCAGCAGCAGGTCCCTGGTCCTGGTCGCCACTCCGACCATACAGTCGTCGTAGATCCAGAACGAGTTCATCAGCGCCGACGGCAACTGCGCCTCGAAGGGGAGCAGCCCGAACTCCACGTTCGGCAGCGTGGTCACCGCGATCAGCCGGTCGAGCTGGCCGCGCATCACGTCCGGCGGCGCGAGCCGGTAACGCAGCACCGCCTCCGGCATGACGAACCGGAACCGCCGTGACGGGTCGTACAGGATCTCCTGGCGCCGCATGCGGACGCGGATCGCGTCGTCCACGTCGTCGGTGGACTCGTACACCCGCCTGACCTTGCCGAAGATGTGCCGGGCGTACTCGGTGGTCTGCAGCAGGCCGATCACCACGCCCGGCTCGAAGGCCCGGAACAGCCGCGTGCGCGCCTCCATGTCGCGGACGTCCTCCTGCAGCGCGGCGAGGCCGTTCCTGTGCCGCTGGCGCCAGGAGTCATGCCGCTTCAGCAGGCCGGCCGCCTGCCGGATCAGGCCGTCGATCGTCTGCGGGTCGGCGTCCACGGCCTTCCCCCACAGGGCCACGTCGTCCTCGGTCGCGGTCTGGCGGGCGTTCTCGATCCGCGAGACCTTCGACGGCTGCCAGCGCAGCCGCTCGGCGAGGTCCTTCCCGGACAGACGGGCGTTCTCCCGCAACCGGCGTAGCTGGGCTCCCAGGTCCATGCGGGCCTGATGGAAACCGCTCAATGCCACCTCCGGCCGTGGTGCGGTCCAAGGTAGACCCGGCACGCCGGATCATGCCAGAGGGAAGCTCTCAACGGCGATCGGGCAGGACCCGCAGGGCGATCTCGGCGCGGGCCTCGCGGTCCACGACCTCCAGGCCCTGGACGACGATCGTGCCGCGGTCGGTCTCGTAGAGGGAGGGACAGGCCCCCGCCTCCGACGTGGAGCCGAGAAAGCGCAATCGCATGTCCTTCCCCCCAATTCGCACCGATCGCGCGCAATCCTAGTCAGGAGGGAACGGGCACGCACACGGCGCGGAGACGCTCGCCGAGCGCCTTCGCCTGGGCGTCGAGGAGCGGGCTGGCCGCGACGCCTCTGCCCAGCAGTCCGTGGACGACGAAGTTGAGCGCGTGCAGGTTCGGCAGCGCGAACCGCTCGATCGGCAGGTCGCCGACCTCCGGCAGCAGGTCCCTGAGCCGGTCCACGGTCAGGAACGCCGCGAGCCACGGATACCGGGCGGGGTCGCGCGCCCAGACGCCGAGGTTGGCGTCGCCGCCCTTGTCGCCCGAGCGGGCGCCGACGACCGTGCCGAGCGGCGCGACCGGCCCGGCCGTGAGATCCCCCGCGTACGGCGGAACCGCGGCGCCGGCCGCGTCGCCGGGGGGCGGCCCGCCCGCCTGTTCGCCCAGCACCGGGCCCGGCGGCGGCAGGTGCGGCACCTCGACGCGGACTCCGTCCACGGTCACCACCGGGAGCACGGTCCGCGGGTCGGCCGACGAGGGCCAGTAGACGCCGTAGGGGGAGGCGTCGCCGGGCGGCGTCAGGCCGTAGAAGCCGGGGTAGCTCGCCAGGCCGGTCTCCACCACGGCGGAGGAGAACGCCCGCCCGGCCCTGCTCGGATCGGGGTCCATGACCGTGATCCGCAGCAACGCGGTCCCGGCGTCGCCCCCGCTGTTCACCTCTGCACCCCCGCCGCTCTCGGCCGCGCCCAGGGGGGTCAGCTCCACGTGGACCTGCTCGAACGACTCGCGGGGGACGCGCGCCCAGACCGCCTCCTGCGCGATCCGGGCCTTGGCCGCGATGTCGAGGCCGGTCAGCACGAGCGTCATCGTGTTGCGATAGCCGCCGAGGTAGGTGACGGCGACCTTCAGCGTGTCCGGCGGGGGCTCGCCGCGCACTCCCGTGATCCTGACCCGGTCGGGCCCCTCCTGCTCCAGCCGGATGGTGTCGAACCGGGCGGTGACGTCCGGCCCGAGGTAGCGGGGCGAGGCGATCTCGTACAGCAGTTGCGCGGTCACGGTGCCGGTCGAGACCAGCCCGCCGGTGCCGGGGTGCTTGGTGATCACGCTCGACCCGTCGGCGTACAGCTCGGCGATGGGGAAGCCGCAGTGGGCGAGGTCCGGCACCTCCTCGAAGAAGGCGTAGTTGCCGCCGGTCGCCTGGCAGCCGCACTCGATCACATGCCCGGCGACGACGGAACCGGCCAGCGGGTCGAGGTCGCCAGGTTCCCAGCCGAACCACCACATGCCTGGCCCGGTGACCAGCGCCGCGTCGGTGACCCGCCCGGTGACGACGACGTCCGCGCCGTGCTCCAGCGCCACCGCGATCGGCCGGCCGCCGAGGTAGGCGTTGGCGGTGAGCGGGGTCGCCCGCAGGGTCTCGCCCGTGTCCGCGTTGACCGGCGGCTCGGCGAGCGGCATGAGGTCGTCGCCGGTGACGTGGGCGACGGCCGCGCGCAGCCCGAGCCGGTGGGCCAGGGCCGAGACCGCCTCCGCGCAACCGGCCGGATCGAGGCCGCCCGCGTTGGCGACGACTCTGATTCCCCGGTCGAGACAGGTGCCGAGGACCTGCTCCATCTGGGTGAGGAACGTACGGGCGTAGCCGGGGCGGCCCTTGAGCCGGTTGCCGGCGAGGATCGACATGGTGAGCTCGGCCAGCCAGTCACCGGTCAGCACGTCGATCGGCCCGCCTTCGACCATCTCCCGGGCGGCCGACAGCCGGTCGCCGTAGAAACCGCCGCAGTTCGCGACCCGCACCGGTCCCGGCCGCCGGCCTCCGCCGTCATCGCCCGGCTTCCGCGGCCGGGGCCTCGGAGGGAACCCAGGCGGCGGGCCGCTTCTCCGCGAACGCCCGGATGCCCTCCTGCCCCTCCTGTGAGGTGAAGCGCTCGGCCGACAGGGCGGCCATCGCGCGGAACCCCTCATCGACCGGCAGCAGCGGCACCTCCCGCACGAGCCGCTTGGTGATCGCCAGCGCCTCGGGGCCGCCGCGCAGCAGCATGCCGGTGTAGTGCGCCACGGTCGCGTCGAGGTCCTCCTCCGGGACGGCCCGGGTCAGCAGGCCGATCTCCACCGCCCGTTCGGCGGTGAAGACCTCTCCGGTCAGGAAGTACTCGGCCGCGGCCCGGGGCTCCAGGCGGCGCAGGCAGGTGACCGCGATCATCGCGGGGACCACGCCGAGCCGCACCTCGGTGAAGGCGAACGACGCGGTCACCGGGGCTACGGCGAAGTCGCAGGCCGCCACCAGGCCGAGGCCGCCCGCTCGCGCCGTGCCGTTCAGGCGGCACACGACCGGCTTCGGGCTCTCCCAGATCCGCAGCATGATGTCGGGGAACGACGCGGTGACCGGCGCCCCTCCGCCGCGCTGCTCCTTCAGGTCGGCGCCCGCGCAGAACACCGGTCCCGTGCCGGTCAGCACGACGACCCGTACGGCGGGCTCGTCCAGCGCCCACGACAGGGCGTCGTCGAGCTGCCGCAGCAGCCGGGACGACAAGGCGTTGCGGTTGTGCGGCGAGTCGAGCGTGATCGTGGCCACGCCGCCCGCCTGCTCCCGGCGGACCAGCACCTCCTGGGGTTCGCTCACGGCCGCATCGCCTCCCCGCCGATCTCCCTGCCGATCTCCCTGCCGATCTCTGGGCCGCCTGGCGTGCCCGGGTCCGCGCCTGTCTCGGTGGCGGAAGGAACGCCGGCCCCCAGGCCCGGCTGCGGGCCGGTTGCCGTTCCCGGATGCCCGTCCGTGTCCGTTCCCGGCGGCGCGCCCGTCTCCGGGCTCGTCTCCGGCCGGCCTTCCGCGCCGGGATGTTCGCCGCGGCCCGGGTCCGGACCCGG
>NZ_MWJN01000134.1:0-21328 GCF_002027145.1 Microbispora sp. GKU 823
TCGTCGGCCGACTCCACCTGGGGATGCGCAGGCCGCCGCCGCCGTGCAGCAGCGACCCGAGCGCGTGCAGGTCGGCCTGGCCGTACGGCGTGCGACGTCGTTGACGCGGACCTCCACCCGCGGCTGCGGCGTGGCCAGCAGGGCGACGACCCCGGCCCGGGCGACGCCCTTGTTCTCCGGGGCGACCGCGTCCTCCAGGTCCACGATGACCATGTCGGCCTCGCCGCCGAGGGCCTTGCCGATCCGGTCGGGGCGGTCGGCGGGCACGTACAACCACGTCAGGGGGGCGGCAGCAGGCCCGGAAGAAACCTCGGCAGCAGGCACGGCGTCAACTCCTCGCGAATCCCCCGTGCCCCTTTCCGAAAGATCGCCACTCATGCCAGGACACGATGTGACATGTCACACCACTCCCTTGGCCCGCAGGGCCTCGATCTCCGCGCCGGTCAGGCCGAGGCCGTGCAGGATCTCGTCGGTGTCGGCGCCGTGCGGACGGCCGGTCCACCGGATCCGTCCCGGAGTCTCCGACAGCCGGAACATCACGTTCTGCATCCGCAGCGGGCCCAGCTCGGGATCCTCCACGGTGGTCACCGCGTCGAGCGCCGCGAGCTGCGGGTCGGCCAGCACGTCGCGCACGTCGTAGATCGGCGCCACGGCGGCCTCCGCCTCCTCGAACGCCCGCAGCACCTCCTCCCGGGTCCGCTCGCCGACCCACGCCGCCACGGCCACGTCGAGTTCGTCCGCGTGCGCCACCCGGCCCGCGCCGGTGGCGAACCAGGGCTCGTCCACCAGGTCGGGCCGCCCGACCAGGCGCATCACCCGTTCCGCGATGCTCTGCGCCGAGGTGGAGACCGCGACCCAGGAGCCGTCGCTGCACCGGTAGGTGTTGCGCGGCGCGTTGTTGACCGAGCGGTTGCCGGTGCGCGGGGGCACGACGCCGAGCCGGTCGTAGATGGTCGGCTGGGCGCCGAGCACGGTCAGGATCGGCTCGATGATCGACAGGTCGACGACCTGCCCGCGCCCCGACCGCAGGGCCGTCATCACGGCGAACGCGGTGGCCAGCGCGCAGATGCCGTCCGCGAGCCCGAACGGCGGCAGCGTGGGCGGCCCGCCGGGCTCCCCCGTCATCGCGGCGAACCCGCTCATCGCCTCGGCGAGGGTGCCGAAGCCGGGCCGCCGCGCGTACGGGCCGAACTGGCCGAACCCGGTGACCCGGGCGAGCACCAGGTCGGGGTTGACCTCGCTGAGCCGGTCCCAGGACAGGTTCCAGCGCTCCAGCGTGCCGGGGCGGAAGTTCTCGATGAGCACGTCCGCGTCCTCGATCAGCCGGACCATCAGGGCCTGGCCCTCCGCCGTGGACAGGTCGAGCGTCATCGTCCGCTTGTTGCGGCCGAGCATCTTCCACCACAGCCCCTCGGGCCCGTGCCCGCGCGACGGGTCCGGTTTGCGCGGGTGCTCCACCTTGACGACGTCCGCGCCGTAGTCGCCCAGCAGCATCGCCGCGGTCGGCCCGGCGAACAGCGTCGCGGCGTCGATCACCCGTACGCCGTCGAGCGGCCCGTTCCGCCCGTCCTCAATGGTCACAACCCCTCCAGAAGACGGTCGATCTCGTGGCGGTGCGGCATCGAGGTGCTGGCGCCCTCCCGCTGCACCGACAGCGCCGCCGCGGCCGAGGCGAAGCGCAGCGCCCGCGCCGGGTCCGCCCCCTCGGTCCTGGCCACGGCCAGCGCCCCCGCGAAGGTGTCCCCCGCCGCAGTGGTGTCCACCGCCCGCACCGGTACGGCGGCCTCGTGCAGGCGGGCGCCGTCGCGCGAGCCGTACAGGGCGCCCCGGGCCCCCAGGGTGACGACGGCCTCGGGGACGAGGTCGAGCAGCGCCTCCAGCGCGTCCAGGGGATCGTCGCGGCCGGTGAGGGCCGCCGCCTCGTGCTCGTTGGGCACGATGAGGTCGACGGCCTCCAGCAGTTCCGCGGGCAGCGGCACCGCCGGGGCCGGGGTCAGGATCACCTCGGCGCGGGACATCGCAGCACGGGGAACCTGTGCCGCGGCGACCACGGCGTCCATCGGCAGCTCCAGTTGCAGCAGCAGCGCGCCGGACCGGGCGATGACCTCCGCGTCCCGCCCGGCGGGCCCGGTGACCACGCCGTTCGCGCCGGGCACCACGATGATCGAGTTGTCGCCGCCGTCCTGCACGACGATGTGGGCGACGCCCGAGGGGCCGGGCACGACCCGCAGCCCGGCGGTGTCCACGCCCGCCTCGGCGAGCGCGGCCCGCAGGCCCGGCCCGAACGCGTCGTCCCCCACGGCCCCCAGGAAGGCCACGTCGGCTCCCGCGCGCGCCGCGGCGATCGCCTGGTTGGCTCCCTTGCCGCCGGGGATCGTGCGGAACTCCCGGCCCGTGACGGTCTCCCCCGGTTTGGGAGCCTGGGCGACGTACGCCACCAGGTCCATGTTGGCGCTGCCGAACACCGAGATCATCGTCGGCCCCCCTCGATGAGCGCGAGCGTGCGGGCGGCGAGCGACTCGATCGAGACTCCGTCGAAGCCGGGCAGGCTGCTGGCCAGCCGGTCCCGGGTCGTCCACCGTTCGGGGACGCCGCCCGCCAGCGCCCCGGCGACCGACCCGGCCGTGGCTGCGGCCGAGTCGGTGTCCCAGCCTCCCGCCACCGCCGCGCCGACGGTCGCGGCGAAGTCCCCGGCGCCGTGGACCAGGGCCGCCGCCAGCAGCGCCGCGTTGTTGACCGTGTGCACCCAGTGGAGGTGCCCGTGCCGGGCGTACAGCCGGTCGGCGACCCACTCGAAGTCCGGCTCCGCCGCGGCGTCCGCGACGGCCTGCCGCACGGCTTCGGCCAGGCGCGAGCCGGGCGGCACGACCGACAGCCCGGCCTCGATCACCTCGTCCACGCTCCCGGCCACGAGCGCCTGCGCGCACATGGCGGCGGCGAACATCGCGCCGTAGATCCCGTTGGCCGTGTGGCTGAGCCGGGCGTCCCGCCACGCACACGACGCGGCCGTCGCCGGGTCGCCGGGATTGGCCCAGCCGTACACGTCGGCCCTGATCAGCGCGCCGATCCACTCGCGGAACGGGTTCCGGTGTACGGCGGTCGCGGGGGGTTCGAGGCCCGTGAGCAGGTTGCGGTACGCCGCCCGCTCGGCGGTGAAGACCCGCCCGGCGGGCAGCGCGTCGAGCCAGGTCCGCGCCACGTCCTCGGTCGTGAAGTCCGGTCCGTGCCGTTCGAGCACGGCGAGCGCGAGCAGCGCGTAGTTGAGGTCGTCGTCCTCGGGCACGCCGTCGATGTTCTCGGCGAGGCTGGTGGCCGCGCTGCGGCGGTTCCACGGCCACCGCTCCGCGATCTCCGGCGGCAGCCCCTTCGCGGTGAACCAGCCGCGGATCGGCCAGTTGCCGGTCGCCTCGGCGATGGCCCTGATCCCCTCGCGGGGAATCTTCTCCACCGGCTTGCCGAGGAGGCAGCCGGCCGCCCTCCCCCACCAGGCGGCCAGGACCCGCCCGGGCTCGGGACGGACGGGCGGGCGGGCGGCGGGCCAGTCCGGGCAGCTCGCGACGATCTCCTCGAACCCCGAGGGCTCGGGCAGCGGCGAGGGGATCGCCGCGAGTTCGTCGAGCAGTTCCCCCGCCAGCGTGCGCAGTTCTTCGGAGGCGGACCCCGCGGAGGCGCCCGCCCGGGGCGGCGCGTCGTGTCCCCCGGCGGCGTGCCAGCGCGCGGCGACGGCCGCCACCTCCGGGAGCGCCCCCCGTCCGTCCTCGGCCGCCTGCCGCAGCTCATGGCCGACGAGGTCCTCCGGCTGCACCCACGTCAGCCGGATCATCGCGCGTCCCCCTCCCCGCGCGGCGCGAGCAGGACGTCGAAGGCGGCCTCGTGCGCGCGGCGGCGCTCCCGGTCGGCCCGGTGGACCCGCCGCGCCACGGCCGCGAGCGCCAGCCCCGGCCCGACCAGATCCGTACGGCTGGCCGTCGCCACCTGCTCCAGCCAGTCGGCCGGGACGGCGGCCCGCCCGCCGAGCGCCCCGGCGACGGCGCCGCCCATCGAGGCGATCGAGTCGGCGTCGCGCCCGTAGTTGACGCCGCCGAGCACGGTCTCGCGGTAGTCGCCCTTGGCCATCACCAGGAACGCGAGCGCGAGCGGCAGCTCCTCGATGCTGTGCAGCCGGCTCGGCCGCCGCGCCCCGAGGCCCTGGTCGCGGTAGGTGTCGGCCACCGTGTCGTACGGCCGGATCGCCGCCCGCAGGGCCTCGAAGGAGCCTTCCCAGTGGCCGAGGCCCCGGGCGACCGAGCACACCGCGTCGATGGCGGCCTTGGTGCCGTCGCGGGCGAGCCGCAGGCAGGTGGCGACGACCGAGTCGGGCGTCGCCCCCGGCCGCATCGCCTCGGCGACCGCCGCCGCGAGCACCCCCGCCGCCTCGCGGCCGTAGCTCGACTGGTGCGCCCCGGCCAGGTCGATCGCCTCGGCGTACGCGCCGTCCGGGTCGCCGGCGTTGACCACCCCGACCGGGGCCATGTACATCGCGGCGCCGCAGTTGACGATGTTGCCGACGCCGGCCTCGCGGGGGTCGGCGTGGCCGTAGTGCAGCCGCAGCACGAGCCACTTCTCGGCGAGGAACACCCGGTGGAGCGGCAGCGCCTCGGCCTCCAGCTCGGGGATCCACCGCTTCTCCCCCATCATCTCGGGGACCAGGTGCTCGGCGGCGGCGTAGGCGTCGAGGTGGCCGCCGGCCCGCTCGTACACCCGGATGAGGGCGTGCGTCATCAACGTGTCGTCGGTGACGTGGCCGTCCCCCTTGTGGTACGGCGCGATCGGGCGGGCGTTGCGCCAGTCCTCGTTGAAGGGAGGGACGACGCCGCGGACCCGGCCCCCGTAGCGCTCCTGGATCTGCTCGGGCGTCCATCCTTCGGTGGCCCCGCCGAGCGCGTCGCCCACCGCGGCGCCCGCCACACACCCCACGGCGCGATCGGCCAGCAGGTCATCATCCGGCAGGCCCTCCTGCGGCGTCATCCAGTCCTCCCCCTTGTCCGTACGCGTGATGTGACGGGCGTCATGCGAGTCGCCCGGCGATGTCCAGCAGGTCGGTTCCCGCGAGTTCCGGCAGGCAGCACCCGGCCAGGGTGCGGACCCGCTCGCGCCAGGCGGCGGGCAGCGCGTCGTGCCCCGCGGCGCAGCCGAGCAGCGCGCCCGTCGAGCGCGGGCGCGGAGTCGGCGACCGCCGCGAGGCAGGCCGCCGCGGAGACGCCCGCGCCGAAGGCCTCCGCACCGAACTCCTCCGAACCGGGCTCCTCCGCACCGGGCGTCCCTGCGGCGGAGGAGACGGCGGCGTCCGCGAGGGCCAGCGCGATCGGCACCGTCTGCGCGGCGGCCACGCCGTAGCTGTAGACGTGGTCGAGCACGGCGGCGTCCAGGGCCGGGACGGCGGCGAAGGGAGATCCTGCCGCCCGCGCCGCCGCGAGCGCCTCGCGCGCCGCGTGCCCGATGGCCGTGCCGGCGGGCAGCGCGCCGAGCGCCGCCTCCACCGCGTCGGCCATCGGCGCGCCGTCCACCAGCGCCGCACCGCCCGGGCCATCGCGACCGCGCCGAGGACGCCGTCCTCCGCGTTGGTGACGCACGCGTCCTCCCGCGGGTCGAGCCCGGCCGCGCCGAAGGCGACGGCCCGCACGGCGGCGGCGTCGTCGAAGTGGTGGGGATTGTCGTGCCCGCTGGCGGGCGGACGCTTGCCGGCCGCGAGGTTGTCGAGCGCCGCCCACACCGAGATGCGCGCCCGGAGGTCGTCGCGGCCCGCGAGGCGGCCGAACGCCTCCGCCCGGTCCTCCCGGATGGTCAGGGCCGTCCAGGCCAGCCACTCGGCGTCGTCGGAAGGACCGACTGCGAGCGCCGCCACCGGCTGGTTCAGCGCGAACGGCACCGGCAGCGTGGTGACCTGATGCTCCTCGGCGAACGCGTCGAGTTCCCGGTGCAGCCGCCTGCTCCAGCCGGCCAGCAGCGTGGACCGGTGCCGGGCGGCGGGCCACCCGGCCGCGTCGCCGGCGGCGAGACCGGCGAACGCCCCCCGCACACGATCAACGCCTGTCCCCCGATGGCATCGGCCTAGATTCCTTTCACGATCTCGTCGGCGACGTCGCGGACGTCCCGTCCGGCGACCACCGGCAGGCACCGGCCCGCCACCGGGCCGATGCGCTCGGCCCAGCGCGCGGGCACCGCCGCCTCGCCCGGCCCGCCCCCGCGAGAGCCCCGGCGACGGCGGCGGTGGTGTCGGCGTCCCTGCCGAGGTTGGCCGCCGTGACGACCGACGCCTCGACCTCCCCGCCGCCCGCCGCGTAGGCGGCGAACGCGAGGGCGACCGCCTCGGGCGCCAGGTCCGTCCAGGGATAGTGCGCCACCACGACCGTGTCGTGGAGGGCACGTCCCAGCAGGGGGCGGGGCGTGCGGGCCGCGACGTCGAGCGCGGCCCGGAGGTTGCGGGCCGTCCAGGAGCCCTCCGGGACCGCCCGCAGGGCCGCCTCGGTCACCTCGCCCGGGCGGGGCGCCGGTCATCGCGACCGCGCCGCCGCGGCCACCGCCCGGCCGCCGAGTATCCCCTCGCCGGTGTGGCTCACCCGCCCGTCGGTCTCCGCCAGCCGCGCCGCCTCGTCCGGGTCGCCCGCCGCGAAGATCCCGTACGGCGCGGCCCGCATGGCCAGGCCGTCGGACCAGCCGTGGGCGTGCCACCGGCCGGTCAGCGGCGGCTCCAGGCCGCGGCGCAGCGCCTCGACGGTGCCGAGCTCGGAGAACCCGGCGCCGCGCATCGGCCCGTCGAGCCGCGCCACGATCTCCTCGCGCCAGGCCCGCGCCACGTCCTCGGAGGTGAGCGCGTGGCCGTGGCGCAGGAGCACGGTGGCGGCGAAGATCGTGTACTCGGTGTCGTCGGTGCCGCCGCGCTCGATCTCGGTGAGCACGCCCCACCGGGCGGCGATCTCCTCCGGGGTGAGGTTCTCCGCGGGAGCGCCCAGGGCGTCGCCGGCGGCGAGGCCGAGCAGGCAGCCCCGGGCGCGGTCGCGTACGGAGATCACCGGGAGTACCGCTCCAGCACCTTGTTCCCCTCCTCGACGAGCCGCTTGGCCAGCTCGTCCAGGCTGATCTTGTCGGCGAAGTACTCCTGCATCGCCGGCGTGGCCACCTTGCTCTTCCACTCGTCGAAGCCGTTCACCTTGAGGAACGGCGCGACGACGAGGTCCTTGGCGGAGGCGGTGGCGACGTCCCAGCCGTTCTCCTTCGTGGTGAGCGCGGGGTCCTTCGCGGCGGTCGTGCTGGTGGGCAGCAGCCAGTCGCCCTTGGCCAGCTTCGCCTGGTTCGGGCCGTTCAGGAAGTAGGCGATGAACTTCAGCGCCTCGTCGGGGTGCTTGCTGTCGGCCGCGACCGACAGCGTCTGGGAGACCGCGCCCTGCTGGGAGGTCTGTCCCTTCAGCGGCGGCAGCGTGACCCAGTCGAACCCGCTCGGCGCCTGCTCGGCGACCTGCTGACGCAGGTACACCCCGGCCGGGACGATCGCGTACTTGCCGGCGAAGAAGCCCGGCAGCGGGTCGGCGGTGCCCATGCCGAGCGCGGACGGGTCGGCCGACTTGTCGGTGTAGAGCTGGTCGTGGATGCGCTGGAGCACCTCGCGCTCCTGCGGCCCGACCTTCACCGTGGTCTTGCCGTTCTGCGTGTCGAAGAAGGTGCCGCCGAAGTTGAGCGCCAGGTTCAGCACCTTGTTGACCGGCGACTTCATCGGCCAGGCCACGCCGTACGCGCCCTTCTTGGTGAGCTTCTTCGCCACGTCGGCGAACTCGTCCCACGTCCACGGGGAGTCCGGGGTGGGCACGCGCACGCCGGCGCCGTCGAGCAGCTTCTTGTTGGCGATGAGCACCTGCGACTCCTGCAGGAACGGCACGCCGTACACGCCCTGGCCGCTCTTGCCGTCGGAGAAGGTGACCGTGTCCCACGCGGCCTGCGGGATGTCGTTCTTCAGCTCGGCGGGGACCTTGCCGGTGAGGTCGAGCAGGAAGCCCCGCGAGGCGAAGCTCGACAGCGCCGGGGAGTCGTCGTGGATGACGTCCGGCGGGTCGCCCGCCTCGAACGACGTCACGAGCTGGTCGTTGACGTTGTCCCAGCTCCCCTGGACGTACTCGACCTGGATCTTCGGGTTGGCCTTGTTCCAGTCGGCGACGATCTGCTTGTTGGCCTCGATCGACTCCTTCTGCCAGGCCAGGCTGAGGAAGCGCAGCTTCACCGGCTCCCCGTTCTGCCCGGACGCGGCGTCGCCGCCGTCGCCGCTCCCGCATCCGGCGGCGAGCGCGACCGCCGCCACGGCCAGCGCGGCACTCAATCTCTTCATCGAGAGATCCTCCTATCAGGTGTCGCCATGCGGGTCAGCCCTTGACGGCCCCGGCCATCAGGCCGGACCGCAGGCGCCGCTGGATGATCGCGAAGAAGACAAGGCTCGGCACCGTCGCGAGCAGCGACGCCGCCGCCAGCGGGCCGAGCCGGGCGACCCCCTCCGGGCCGACGAAGCGCACCAGCGTCAGCGGAAGGGTCTCCACCTCGGGGTCCTTGAGGATCACGAGGGCGAACAAGAACTCGTTCCAGGACGAGATGAAGCTGAACAGCAGCGTCGCGACCACGCCGGGCACGAGCAGCGGGGCGACGACGGCGGCCAGTGCGCGCAGCCGCCCCGCGCCGTCCACGGCCGCCGCCTCCTCCAGCTCGCGCGGCACCGCCCGCACGTATCCGCGCAGCATCCACAGCGCGAACGGCATGACGAACGTGACGTGCACGACCGTGAGCCCGGCGAGGGTGTTCACCAGCTCCAGCCGCCGCAGCACCATGAACAGCGGAATGATGATCAGGACGACCGGGAAGACCTGGCTGACCAGCACCCAGCCGATCGCGATCTTGCCGGCCACGCCGCGGAAGCGGGCCAGCGCGTACGCCGCGGGCAGCGCGAGCGCCACCGTGATCAGGGCGGTGGCGACCGCGACGACGAGGCTGCGCAGCCCGGCGCCGACCAGGTCCTGCTCCGCGAAGGCGTCGGCGAAGTTGGCCAGCGTGGGCCGGCGCGGGATCCACGTGGGGTCGAGGGCCGCCATCTCCTGCGGCGTCTTCAGCGCCGTGGACAGCAGCCACAGCAGCGGGAACGCCAGGAACACGACGTATCCCAGCAGGGCGAGATACTTCAGCGCGCGGGTCATGTCAGTCTCCCTCCCGCGCCTGCCGCCACAGGTAAAGGCCCAGCACGGCCAGCACGACGATCGTGATCGCCACACCGAGCGTCGCGGCGTAGCCGAAGAAGCCGTAGCGGAACGCCTCCTCGTAGGCGAACAGCATGGGCAGCCTCGTCCGCCCGCCCGGCCCGCCTTGGGTGAGCACGTAGACCAGGCTGAACTGGTTGATGTTCCACACGAAGTCGAGCGAGGTGATGGCCACGATGACGGGCCGCAACTGCGGCAGCGTGACGTTCCAGAACCGCCGCCAGGCGCCCGCGCCGTCCACGCTGACCGCCTCGTACAGCTCCTTCGGCACGTTCTGCAGGCCGGCGAGCAGCACGACCGTGGTCTGCGGCATGCCGGTCCAGACGCCCACGACGATGACCGCGGGCAGCGCGAGGGAGAAGTCGTGCAGCCAGTCGACGTGCGTGCCGAACAGTCCGTTGAGCAGGCCCGCGTCCGGGTGATAGACCAGCCGCCACATCAGGCCGACCACCACGGGAGGCATGGCCCATGGCACGACCGCCAGCACCCGGGCGACGCCGCGCAGGCGCAGGTCCTGGTTCAGCAGCAGCGCGAGCCCCAGCGAGGCGAGGAACTGCAGCACGGTCACCGACAGGCCCCAGATCATGCCGATGCGGAACGACTCCCAGAAGTCGCCGTCCGACAGCAGCTCGGCGAAGTTCTCCAGGCCCACGAACGAGGTCTCGGTGTTGCGGCCGGACCGCGCGTCGGTGAAGGACAGCAGGATGCCGTAGACCAGCGGGCCCACGCTGAAGACCAGCACCGGCACGAGCGCGGGGAGCAGCAGCGCGAGCCCGCCCCCGGACCGCGGCCCGCACCGCGACCCGCCTCCGGCGCGGCCGTACGACCGCTCGGCGAGCGCGGTCATCGGGCACCTCCCGGCGATGTCCCGGGAAGAGTGGTCGAGCCGCGGATGGTGAGGCTCGGCCGCACGACCACCACCCGCGGCTCGCGCGGGCCGTTCTGCAGCCGGTCGAGCAGCAGCCCGGCCGCCGCCCTGCCGCGCTCGGCCGAGCCGAGCGAGACGCTGGTCAGCGTCGGCCAGGCCACCGAGGCGAGCTCGGTGTCGTCCATGCCGACCACCGCCACGTCGCCGGGGACGTCCCTGCCCTGCTCGCGCAGCACGTCGAGCGCGCCGAGCGCGATGAGGTCGTTGGCGCACATCAGCGCGTCCACGCCGGGCACGCGCGACAGCAGCGCCCGCGCGGCGCGCGCGCCGCTGTCGCGGTAGAAGTCGCCCACCTCGACGAGGTCCTCGTCGTACGGCAGGCCCAGCGCCTCCAGGGCCTCCCGGTAGGCGGCGGCGCGGGCGGCGCCGGGAACGGTGTCGAGCGGGCCGTTGAGGAAGCCGATGCGCCGCCTGCCGATGGCGTGCAGGTGGTCCAGCGCGAGCCGGACGCCGGTCCTGGAGTCGGTCCGCACGTTGTCCACCAGCACGCCCTCCGGCATGTCCTCCGGCAGCGAGCCGATGACGACGACGGGAGCGCGGGCGGCGACGATGGCCTCGATGTGCTCCTCGGTGACGCCGCGCAGCGGGCTGATGATCAGGCCGTCCACGTAACGCTCGCGCAGTCCGCGCAGCACGCCGAGCTCGTCCTCGGCGTCGCCGTCCGTGGAGTGGATCAGGAGCCGGTAGCCGGCCTCCTTCAGCACCGGCTGGATCTCGCGCACCATCGCCACGTAGACCGGGTTGCCGATGTCGGCCATCGCGAAGGCGATCTGGTCGGTGCGGCGGTTGCGGAGCGAGCGGGCGACCGAGTTGGGGACGTAGCCGAGTTCGTCGGCCGCGCGCATGACGCGCCGCACGGTGTCCTCGCGTGTCGGCAGCCCGTTGAGCACCCGTGACACCGAGGCGATCGACACACCGGCGCGTTGCGCGATCGTGGTGATCGTGGGACCCTCGGTCAACGGCACCTCACTTGGAAGAGAATGTCCTGTAATCGTTTACCAGCCGGTAACGCAGAGCGGTCTGTAAACGTTTACGGCCGGATGAGTCCATATCAAACCGGGTCCCTTGGGGAGCGTCAAGTAACGAAAATGTAAACCGCCTAGATCACCAAGCCGCAACAAGCCGCGCGTTGGTTCTGCTCTTCGACCAGATTCGCCCTAGAATCCGCCGATGTGAACGAAGGTCACGAGGACCCGCCGAAGCTCCCCACCAGAGAGCGCTCTCCTCGGCCCGGAACCGGCCGCCACCGACGGCCGCTCCCCGCCGACCTGCCGCCGGACGCGCCCGCCCTGGTCCTGGCGGTGCCGGGCAAGGCCGGAGACCCGGTGGGCCCGAGCGGGGACGTGGCCGTGGAGGTCGCCTCCATCGTCAAGCTCGACAACCCCGCAGATCGACCTTCGCATCGTCTCGCTGGCCGACGGCGGCGCCGACCTCACCAAGGAGTTCGCCTCCATCGCCGCGCAGCGGCCCCCGGACGGGCCGTCCGCGGTGGTCGTCCCGCTCGTCACCGGGCCCCATCCGCGCGTGCTGCGCGCCGTACGGGACGCCGTGACGCAGAGCGAGGCCACGGTGCGGATCACCGAGCCGCTCGGCCCGCATCCGCTGCTGGCCGAGGCCCTGCACGTGCGCCTGGCCGAGGCGGGCCTGGCCCGCGCCGACCGGATGCGCCTGTTCAACGTCTCGTCCCCGGTCGACGGGATCATCGTCGCGACCGCCGGAGGCGACGAGGCCGCCCGCGGCGCCGACGCGACGGCCGTCCTGCTGGCCGCCCGCCTGACGCTCCCCGTCGTCCCCGCCGCGCTGGACGGCCAGCCGAGCGTGCGCGACGCCGCCGAGCGCCTGCGCAACATCGGCGCCAACCGGCTGGCCATGGTGCCGTACGTCATCGGCCCCGAGGCCGACCGCGAGCGGATCACGACGGCCGCCGAGTCGATCGGCGCCGGGTGCGCCGAGCCCCTCGGCGCGCACGAGTCCGTGGCCCGCATGGTGTGCGTGCGGTACGGCGCCGCCTTCGGCGGCTTCGACGGCTTCGACGACCTGTCGGACTGAGCGCGCTGCCGGCGGTCAGCGCCGCACGAGAATGCTGACCTGGGCGTCGGCCTCCCGGAACCCGAGGGCCCCGGCGACTCGTCGCGACGGCTCCGCGCGCGCTCTCCACTGCGGCAGCAGTCCGCCGGCAGACGTTCGACCCGGGGCGCCGGTGTGGGCGGGGGCGAAGTCGCGGGCGTCGAGGTACGCGAGCCACGGGCCAGCCCCGCCCACAGCAGGCGGGCCCGATCCAGGGAGTTCCGCGACACCGGCTCATGATCCCGCCGCACCCGCCCCGGCGAAAGCGCGATCGGCGCGGCCGAGGTCAGGCCCGGCGGCGGCAGCCGCGGGAACAAGCACGGCGCGGCGGCAGCCGCGGGAACACGCAGGCGCGGCGGCAGCCGCGGGAACACGCAGGCGCGGCGGTGGCCGCGAAGCTAAGGAAGCGGGCGGCGGCCGGGGAAGCCGAGGTCGCTGCGGTGATACCAGCCGAGGGCGGTCTCCCCCTCCAGCCAGCACAGCCGTACGGACACCTCGCCGAGCACGGCGGGGAAGTCGACGAGCAGCGGGGCGACGCCCTTGATCTCGATGTCCTCGGCGTCGAACCAGCTCAGGATCTCGTCCATCCGCGCCTCCAGGCCCTTGGCCTCCGGCAGGCCGCCGAGGGGTGAGGCGCCCGCGTGCCGCAGGTCGTGGGTGAGCTCGGCCAGGTCGGCGCGTACGACGACGAACGCGCGGGCGTGCTCGAGCACCGCCGGCATCAGCGACCTGGCCTCGTCGACCGTGAAGATCCTCGCCACCCTCCGGACGCTACCGCATCGGCCCGCGCGAGGCTCACAGGCGGCGGTGCAGCAGGCAGAACTCGTTGCCCTCCGGGTCGGCGAGCACGTGCCAGCTCTCCTCGCCGGTCTGGCCCACGTCGGCCGGCACGGCGCCGAGCTTCAGCAGGCGCTCCAGCTCGGCCTCCTGGTCGCGGTCGGTGGGGTTGACGTCGATGTGCAGGCGCAGCTTGCCCCGCTTGGGCTCGGGCACCGGCTCGAAGATGAGCGTCGGCTGGAGACCGCCGAAGCCGGTGCCGGGCGGGCCGATCTCCACCCAGCCGTCCTTGCGCTCGATCACCTCGAAGCCCAGCACCTCGCACCAGAAGGCGGCGAGCCGCTCGGGGTCGTGGCAGTCGACGACGAGTTCACTGATTCGACAGGCCATGACTGCGGCTTTACCCGTGGACGGGCTCCCCATGCAGAGGGCAGTGGGCGACCTCCGGATGGACCGTCAGCCATTCGAGCCGCCGCCTGCTCTCGTCGTCCATCGGCGTGTAGACCACGATGCGGGTCTCCGGCGGCGCCGCCAGCGCCATGCTGGTGGACGTCAGGCGGATCAGCCCCACCGACGAGTGCTTGAACAGCTTCATCCGGACGCCCGGCCTGGCCACCTCGTGCATCGCCCACATGCGGGCGAAGTCCGGGCTGGCCGCCGACAGCCGGGTGACGAAGCCCGTCCACGCCGGTTCTCCCACGTGCCTGCCGAAGGCCGCCCGCAGCGTGGCGACCATCTGCGGGAGCTCCTCGTCCTTGTTGACGAGCGGGCAGCAGCAGTCCGGCATGGTGAACACCCGCCACAGGACGTTGCGCTCGAGCCGCGGCCGGCCGACCACGGACGCGAAGATCGTGCCGTACGCGGCGTTCCAGGCGAGCAGGTCGTAGCGCGCGTTGTAGACGCACGCGGGCAGGGGGTCGAGCTGGCGCAGGATGGTGTGCACCTCGGCGTCGAGGCCGTCCCCGTCTCCTGCCGGATCGGCGATCTCCGGCAGGTCCGCCAGCCGGTAGAGGTGCTCCCGTTCGGCCGCGTCCAGCCGCAGCGTACGGGCGATGGCGTCGAGCACCTGCACCGACGCGTTGATGGGGCGGCCCTGCTCCAGCCAGGTGTACCAGGTCACGCCCACGCCCGCGAGCTGGGCGACCTCCTCCCGCCGCAGGCCCGGCGTACGGCGGCGCAGGCCGGGCGGCAGGCCGACGTCCTCGGGCCGGATCCGCTCGCGCCTGCTGCGCAGGAAGGCCGCGAGCTCCTCACGCCTGGTGTTCCTGGTGCGAATCCCCGTCACCTCCCCATCGTGCCGGGTGCGCGACCGCGTTGCCAGGTGGTGTCAGTACCAGTATCGGCAGGCTCTCGTTACCGGTATCGCGGCGGCCGCATCGTTGCCGTCATGACCAGTGTCACCACCCGCGCGCCGGCCGCGCGGCGAACCTCGTCGGCTCTGCTGCTCACCGTCATCCTGGCGGGGCAGTTCATGGCCACCCTCGACGCCACCATCGTCAACGTCGCCGCGCCCACGATGCGCACCGACCTCGGGGCCACCGGCTCCGGGCTGCAACTCGTCATCTCCGGCTACACCGTGGCGTACGCGATGCTGCTGATCACCGGGGCACGCCTCGGGGGGCTGCTCGGCTATCGGCGGCTGTTCCTCACCGGGCTCGCGGTGTTCACGGCCGCGTCGCTGATGTGCGGGCTCGCCCCGTCGACCGGCGTGCTGATCGCCTTCCGGCTGGTGCAGGGCGCGGGAGCCGCCCTGATGGTGCCCCAGGTGCTCAGCCTCATCCAGGTCACCTTCGACGGCGCCTCACGGGGGCGGGCGCTCGGCGTCTACGCCACGGTCATCTCGGTCGGCGCGGTCGTCGGGCAGGTCCTCGGCGGGCTGCTGGTGACCGCCGACCTGTTCGGCACGGCCTGGCGGCCGGTCTTCCTGGTCAACGTACCGATCGGGCTCGCGCTGCTGGCCGTCGGCGCCCGGGCGCTGCCCGCCGTACACGTGCGGCGTGAGCAGCGGCTCGACGTGCCCGGCCTGGTCACCCTGTCGCTCGCCGTCTGCCTGCTGGTCGTGCCGCTCGTGCTCGGCCACGAGGAGGACTGGCCGCTGTGGGGATGGGTCGCGATGGGCCTGTCGGTTCTCGCGTTCTGCGCGTTCCTGCTCGTGGAGCGACGGGCGGCGCATCCGCTCGTCCCCGGCCGCCTGCTGCGCGCCCCCGGGGTGGCCGCCGCCGCGTCGGGCATCTTCCTCGTGATGGCGGCGTACGGCGGCTGGATGTTCGCCATGGCCCTCCACCTGCAGGGCGGCCTCGGCGACAGCGCCCTGCGGGCGGGCTGCCTGTTCATCCCCGCGGCCGCCGCCTTCGGGCTGACCAGCCTCAACTGGAAGCGGCTGCCGGCCCGCCTGCACCGGCCGGTGATCGTCGCGGCCGCCGTCGTCACCGCCGCGGGCGAACTGGCCCTGGCGGCGGCGCTGGCCGGCGGCGGCCACGGCGAGCCGTTGCTGGAGATCAGCTTCGTGGCCATCGGGGCCGGCATGGCGGGCACGTTCAGCCCGCTCATGGCGGTGGCGCTGGCCCGGGTCGCGCCCGCCGACGCGGCCGACGCCAGCGGCCTGCTGGCGATGATGCTCCAGCTCGGCCAGGTCGTCGGCGTGGCCGTCTTCGGCACGCTGTTCCTCAGCCTCGCCCCGTCCGCGCACGCCGCCACGGTGACGTCGCTGTGGCTGGCCGCGGTGTCGCTGGCCGCGGGCGGGTGCGCGCTGCCCCTCCTGCGCACCCACCGGGTCAGCCGATGAGCCCTTGGTGAGCGCTCAGATGAGGCCGAGGGCGAGCATCGCGTCCGCCACCCTCCTGAAGCCGTCGATGTTGGCGCCGGCCACGTAGTCACCCGGCATGCCGTACGCGTCGGCCGTCTCCAGGCAGCGGGCGTGGATGTCGCTCATGATCTCCTGCAGCCGCCGCTCGGAGAACTCGAACGTCCACGAGTCGCGGCTGGCGTTCTGCTGCATCTCCAGGGCGCTGGTGGCCACGCCGCCCGCGTTGGCGGCCTTGCCGGGGCCGAAGGCCACCCCGGCTTCCTGGAACACCCGGATGCCCTCGGGCATGGTCGGCATGTTGGCGCCCTCGCCGACCGCGATGCACCCGCCCCGCACGAGCGCCTCGGCGTCCTTGCCGGTGATCTCGTTCTGCGTGGCCGACGGCAGCGCCACCTCGCAGGGCACCTCCCACACACTGCGCCCGGGGACGTACGTCGCCTCGGCGCGCCGGCGCTCGGCGTAGTCGCTGAGGCGGCGCCGCTCGACCTCCTTGACCTGCTTGAGGAGGTCGAGGTCGATGCCCTTCTCGTCCACCACGTATCCGGAGGAGTCGGAGCAGGCCACGACGACGCCGCCCAGCTCGCGCACCTTCTCTATGGCGTAGACGGCGACGTTGCCCGAGCCCGAGACGACCACGCGCTTGCCGTCGAACGACGTGCCCCGGGCCTTGAGCATCTCCTCGACGAAGAACGCGCATCCGTAGCCGGTGGCCTCGGTGCGGACCTGGGCGCCGCCGTAGGTCAGCCCCTTGCCGGTGATGACGCCCGACTCGTACCGGTTGGTGATGCGCTTGTACTGGCCGAACAGGTAGCCGATCTCCCGTCCCCCGACGCCGATGTCCCCCGCCGGCACGTCGGTGTACTCACCCAGGTGCCGGTAGAGCTCGGTCATGAAGCTCTGGCAGAAGCGCATGATCTCCCGGTCGGAGCGGCCCTTCGGGTCGAAGTCGGCGCCGCCCTTGCCCGCCCCTATCGGCAGGCCGGTCAGGCTGTTCTTGAAGATCTGCTCGACCGCCAGGAACTTGATGATGCCGAGGTAGACGGAGGGGTGGAAACGCAGCCCGCCCTTGTACGGCCCGAGCGCGCTGTTGAACTCGACCCGGAAGCCGCGGTTGATGTGCACCTCGCCCCGGTCGTCCTCCCAGGGCACCCGGAAGATGATCTGCCGCTCCGGCTCGAAGATCCGCTCGATGATCTTCTGCTCCGCGTACTCGGGGTGCTTGCCGAGCACCGGCCCGATGCTCTCCAGCACCTCGCGTACGGCCTGGTGAAACTCGATCTCACCCGGATTGCGGCGCAGGACGTTGTCGTAGACCGCCTCGAGCCTCTCGTGCAGCATCAACCACTCCCTTGATGTCTGATTCCTCCGCATTTCACAGTAGAGGTATCCGGGCTGTGAGCAACCACATCTCAGCGCGTGGGACGCACGAGGGCCCGCCAGACATCGATGACGAGCACCGGGCGCATGCCGACCGACTGATAGAGGCCGAGCGCGGGAGTGGTGTTGTTGCTGTCCACGTGCAGGATCGTGCCCACCCGCCCGCGCCGCTCGTCGGCCTCGAAGGCCCGGGTCAGCAGCAGCCGGCCGAGACCGCGCCCCCGGAAGGCTGGCCGCACCGCCAGCGTGCGGACGTAGCCGCAGTTCTCGTCGGGCACGAAGTGGTTGGTGCCGAGCAGCATGGCCGCGGGCTCGCCGTGGACGCGGGCCAGCAGCAACTGCGTCCAGTCGTTCGCGCTGGACGCCTCCATCTCGTCGGCCCACTCGTCGAACGTCTTCGGCACGAACCCGAAGTGCTCGGCGAACGCCTCCTGCTGGACGGCGTGCGCCGCGCGCAGCACCTCCTCGCCCTCGCGGGAGCCGGTCTCGACCGTGACACCGGCGAGGAAGAGGGGCCGTACGCCGGCGTGGTCGGCCCGCATGCGGTGGAAGCTGGTCGCGGGCGCGAAGCCCCGCTCCTTGGCGGCCTCGCGCATGACCGCGTCCTGCTCGTAGACGCTGACGTCGACGACCGCGTGGTCGTGCCCGGCCTCGCGGGCCAGGTCGCCGGCCCGGCCGAGCACCAGGTCCCACACCAGGGCGGCCGCGCCGGGCTCCCGCGCCTGCACGTCGACGTCCACGTTGTCGCTCGCGCCCTTGCGCCTGGCGTAGCCCCAGCCGACGAGCCGCCCGCCCGAGCGGACCACCCAGCTGTCGTGCTCCAGGTCCAGCTCGCCGAGGGTGTCGGCGATGTCGTCGAGCGTCCAGTCGGGCTTGCCGGTCACTTCGATGTCGTGCTCGGCGACCAGTTCGTGGATAGCCGCCGCGTCGGCGGGCGTCGGCCGCCGGATGTCGTAGTCGTTCACGCCCCTGTTTGTACGCATCCCGACTTGTGAGCGGCTTGCCGGAGAATTGGCGACATGCAACCACTGCTCTAGAAGCTGACCGGCCAGCGCGTCTTCGGCGAGCCGTACGAGAAGGACGGGGTGACCTTCGTCCCCGTGGCGGCGGTACGCGCGGGGGGCGGTTTCGGCCGCAGCCCGGAGAAGGGCGGCGAGATCCCCGGAGGAGGAGGCGGCGTCGTCAACAGGCCGGTCGGGATGTTCGTCATCAAGGACGGCGACGTGCGCTGGCGGCCGGCCCTGGATCTCAACCGCCTCATCCTGGGCGGCCAGATCCTCGCGGGCCTCGCCCTCATCGTGTACGCGGTGACCCGCCGCCCCCGCTGACCGGCCCGCCACACGGTCGTGGTCCTTCCTGCGAGCGGGCCGCAGACCCGGAAACACGCAGGTCACCGGGGATCGGTCAAAGACGTTTTCCTATGGCGACACCGGCGCGGCGGGCGGATCCCATGGTTCGTGAGTTGTACGTTCACGAGCTGTAAGCCCATGTCCCGCACCGGGAGCCTCTCATGCCCAAGCGTCTCGTCCTGGCACTCGCGACCGCACTCAGCGCGGTGGCCTCCGGCTCTCTCGTCGCGGCCCCGCCGGCCACCGCGAACGCGGCTACCGGCGGGTTCGACTTCGCCCACCCGCAGGTCGTCGCCACGGGGCTGAGGGCACCCTGGGGGATGGCCTTCCTCCCCGACGGCAGCGCCCTCGTCTCCCAGCGCGACACGGCGGACATCATGCGGGTGCGCCCCGGATCGGCGCCCGTGAGAGTGGCCACGGTCCCGAACGTGTCGCCCGGAGGCGAGGGCGGCCTGCTCGGCATCGCGGTCTCCCCGTTCTACGCCCTGGACCGGTGGGTTTACGCGTACTACACGAGCGCGTCCGACAACCGTGTGGTCCGGTTCCGGCTGAGCTCGCCCCAGGCGCAGCAGCCGATCCTCACGGGCATCCCCCGCGGCCAGATCCACAACGGCGGGCGGATCGCGTTCGGCCCGGACGGCAGACTGTACGTGGGCACGGGTGACGCCGGGAACTCGGCCAACGCCCCGAACATGAACAGCCTGGGCGGCAAGATCCTCCGCATCAGGCCCGACGGCACGGTGCCCGCGGACAACCCGTTCGCCGGCTCGCCGGTCTACAGCTATGGCCATCGCAACGTGGAGGGGCTCGCCTGGGACAAGGGCGGCCGGCTGTACGCCACGGAGTTGGGCCAGAACAAGTGGGACGAGATCAACCGCATCCGCCCCGGCCGCAACTACGGCTGGCCGGTCTGCGAGGGCGTGTGCACCGACCCGCGCTTCACCAACCCCATCGTGACCTGGAGCCCCGCCGAGGCGTCGCCCAGCGGCCTCGCGTACGGCAAGGGCATGCTCTTCGCCGCGGCCCTGCGCGGGACGCGGCTGTGGACGGTGCCGATCAGCGGCGGCACGGCGGGCACCCCGGTGGCCGAGTTCCAGGGAACGTACGGGCGGCTGCGCACCGTGGCCGTCGGGCCCGACTGCTCGCTCTGGGTGGCGACGAGCAACCGCGACGGCAGAGGGACCCCGGCCGCCGACGACGACCGGATCATCCGCGTCCCGCCCGCGGGCCGCTGACCGTCGCGGGGTCTGAAAGTTTCCTCACCGGCGGACGAACGCGCAGGCCACCGGAAGGGTATCCGCCGGTCGATTGCCTCGGCCGTGGCGGACGCTTTCGATGGGTGACGAGCCGGTAGCCCGTCCCCTCCCGGGAGCGTGTGATGCCCAAGCGCCTGTCCGCGGCACTCGCGACGTCCTCTGCGCCGTGACCGCCGTCGCGGCGCTCGTCGTGACCCGGCCGCCCCCGCGGGAGCGCCACCGGCGGGTTCGACTTCACCCGGGCGCAGGTCGCCGCGACAGGACTGCTGACACCCTGGGGGATGGCCTTCCTGCCCGACGGCACCGCCCTCGTGACCGAACGCGGCACGGCGAACATCATGCGGGTGTCCCCGGGATACACACCCGCGCGGTGACCACCATCAGGAACGTGTCGGCGACGGGCGACGGCGGCCTGCTCGGCATCGCCCTGTCCCCCACCTTCGTGCAGGACCAGTTCGTCTAC
This sequence comes from Microbispora sp. GKU 823, assembly GCF_002027145.1. NCBI lineage: Bacteria > Bacillati > Actinomycetota > Actinomycetes > Streptosporangiales > Streptosporangiaceae > Microbispora > Microbispora sp. GKU 823. Next base: position 20,293 of record NZ_MWJN01000134.1, read on the forward strand.
GTCTACTTCACCACCGCCTCCGACAACCGCGTGGTCCGGTTCCGGTGGAACTACCCCGACGTGCAGCAGGTCGTCCTCAGCGGCATTCCCCGCGCCCAGTCCGGCAACGGCGGGCGGATCGCGTTCGGCCCCGACGGCATGCTGTACGTCGCCACCGGCGACGCCGGAGTCCGCGAGAACGCGCAGAACCCGGGCAGCCTGGCCGGCAAGATCCTGCGCATCAGGCCCAACGGCACGGTCCCTCCGGACAACCCCTTTCCCGGCCTGCCGGTCTACAGCTACGGCCACCGCAACGTGCAGGGACTCGCCTGGGACACGGGCGGCCGGCTGTATGCCACGGAGTTCGGCGAGGACGCCTGGGACGAACTCAACTACATCGTCCCGCGCGGCAACTACGGCTGGCCGGCCTGCCAGGGCGTGTGCGGCGACACCCGCTGGCGCGACCCGCTCGTGACCTGGCGCCCGGCCGACGCGTCGCCCAGCGGCCTCGCGTACGCCAACGGCACGCTCTTCGCCGCGGCCCTGCGCGGGACGCGGGTGTGGGCGGTGCCGGCCGCGGGCGGCGGAGCGGGCACCCCGGTGGCCGAGCTCCAAGGCAAGTACGGACGGCTGCGCACCGTGGCCCTCGGTACGGACGGCTGGCTCTGGGTGACGACGAGCAACCACGACGGCACCGGGACGGTCCCCGGGAACGGCCCGTGGACGCCGTTCCCCGACGACCGGATCATCCGGATCCCACCCGTCGGCAGCCCGTGGCCGTCCTCCGGCCCGTCGCCCACCCCATCAGCGGGGCCATCGCTCTCACCGTCGGCCGGTTCGTCGCCCTCGCCGTCCGGCGGCTCCTCACCGTGCCTCTCCCCATCGCCCAGCCCTTCGCCTTCGCCCAGCCCCTCACCCTCGCCCAGCGCCTCGTCGTCGCCGCCCAGATGCCCTCCGGGGCCAACTCCGGGTTCGCCAGCCACGTAGTCCCGGCAGCGGGAGTAGACCGGGCAGGCGCGGCAGACCGCCTTCGCTTCCTCGATCTGGCGGGCGAACT